>SXVG01000090.1 GCA_005791685.1 Methylotenera sp.
CGTCATCTGCCGGACAAAGCCATAGACGTCATAGACGAGGCCGGGGCCGCACAGCGCATATTGCCCAAATCCAAACAAAAGAAAGTCATAGGCAATAAAGAAATTGAGGACATCATCGCCAAAATTGCCCGTATCCCGCCCAAGAACATTTCCAGCGATGATCGCAGCGCACTCAAGACCTTGGAACGCGATTTAAAAGCGGTGGTATTTGGTCAAGACCAAGCCATAGAGGTGCTAAGCGCCGCCATTAAGATGGCGCGCAGCGGCTTAGGCCAAACCAACAAACCCATAGGCAATTTCTTATTCAGCGGCCCCACCGGGGTGGGCAAAACCGAAGTGGCCAAGCAACTGGCCTACGTCATGGGCATAGAATTAATCCGCTTTGACATGAGCGAATACATGGAGCGTCATGCCGTCTCCCGCTTGATAGGTGCGCCGCCTGGCTACGTCGGTTTTGAGCAAGGCGGCTTAATGACCGAGGCCGTGACCAAGCACCCTTACTGTGTGTTATTGCTGGACGAAATCGAAAAAGCCCATCCGGATATTTTTAATGTGTTATTGCAAGTGATGGACCACGGCAGCTTGACCGACAACAACGGTCGCAAGGCAGATTTTAGAAATGCCACCATCATCATGACCACCAATGCCGGCGCAGAAAACTTATCCAAGAACGCCATCGGCTTTACCAACGCCAAACAAGTTGGCGATGAACAGGCCGATATCAAGCGCTTATTCTCGCCCGAATTCCGCAATCGCTTGGATGCCACGGTGTCCTTCGCCAGCTTATCGCAAGACATTATTATGCGGGTGGTGGATAAATTCTTAATGCAACTGGAAGACCAATTGCACGATAAAAAAGTTGAAGCCACATTCAGCGACGCGCTCAAGGCTTACTTGGGCAAAAAAGGCTTTGATCCTTTAATGGGCGCAAGGCCGATGGCCCGCTTAATCCAAGACACCCTGCGCAAAGCCTTGGCCGACGAATTGCTGTTTGGCAAATTGACCAACGGCGGGGCAGTGCACGTGGATATAGACGACAAGGAACAAGTACGCTTGGTATTCGTCAACGACCATGCGACCACTCCTGCCACCATGGCCGAAACCGCGTAAATTAAAGCTTGGCCATCACGCCTAAAAACAAGCTTGATGCCAGTCGCGCTTGCAACCAAGTTTTAAGCTTAGGATAAGGCGCCAGCGCAAACCAAGTAGCATCGACGGCGGCGAACTGCCTGATAAAGGGAAAAATAGCCACGTCAGTCAAACTCAGGTGCGCGCCACTTAAAAAAGGCTGATGGCTTAATAGCTGCTCTAATTTTTGCAAAAAACCCTGCGCTTGTGCACGGTAACTTGCCGGCGCTTGCTCAGGAAATCGGCTGGCGTATTTATACCTATCTAAAGCCAGCTTAAACGCCCCATCATTCTCGCTAATAAGCGCCTGACTTTGCTCACTGTCAACGGCCAACCATAAATCAGGGTCGTGCTGTTGCAAGGCCCAATGCATGATGTCTAGACTTTGCTCCAAGACCCGTCCATCTGGCAAAAGCAACACCGGCACCGTGCCTTTGGGCGAAACAGCCACCAAACCAGGCGGCTTATCTTTGAGGGAAATTTCCTGCAATTGGTAAGCGATGCCGGCATAACTTAAGGCCATGCGAGCGCGCATGGCGTACGGGCAACGGCGATAAGAATACAGCAGTGCTAACGCGGCCATGGTAAAAAATTAGGTCAGCTTACGACAGATTTCATGCACCAAGCCCGGTCCTTTATAAATCAAGCCGCTGTAAACTTGCACCAAATCCGCCCCAGCGCTTATTTTTTCTTGTGCGTCGTCGCCAGTTAAAATGCCGCCCACGCCTATGATGGGCAACGTGCCTTGCAAGCGTTGTGCCAGCTCACGTATGACCCAAGTGGATTTTTCCCGCACTGGCGCGCCAGATAAGCCACCGGTTTCCTCGGCATGTTTAAGGCCTTGCACCAAGTCGCGCGATAAAGTCGTGTTGCTGGCAATCACCCCGTCCATTTTATGCGCCATCAATAAATCGGCAATTTCATGCACTTGTTCACGCGCCAAGTCTGGTGCTATCTTTAAAGCGATAGGCACGTATTTACCATGCTGATCGGCTAATCGCGACTGCGCCTGTTTAAGCTTGGCCAATAAAGCCGATAAGGCTTCTTTTTCTTGCAATGCGCGTAAGTTCTTGGTGTTGGGCGATGAAATATTAACCGTGACGTAGCTGGCGTGCGCATAGACTTTTTGCAGGCAAATTAAATAATCGTCCACCGCATTTTCCATGGGGGTAGCAAAGTTTTTACCTATATTAATCCCCAGTATGCCGCGGTATTTTGCTGCTTGAACATTGCGCAACAATTGATCCACGCCCAAATTATTAAACCCGAAACGGTTAACGATGCCCTGCGCTGGGGCAATGCGAAATAAGCGTGGTTTAGGGTTGCCAGGCTGAGGCAAAGGCGTGACCGTGCCGACTTCAATAAAACCAAAGCCCAAGGCCGCCATGCCGTCGATGGCCGTGGCATTTTTGTCCAAACCTGCGGCCAAGCCCACTGGATTGGGAAAATGCAAACCCATGACTTGCCGTGGTTTACAAACAGGTGGCGCGGGATAGCACTTTAACAAAGCCAAGCGCTCGGCTATTCTCAAGCTGCTTAAGGTGAAGTCGTGCGCCACTTCAGCGTCCAACTGAAATAACAAGGATCTAGCGAGTGGGTATAGAGTCATGGCGCAATTTTACTGCATTCCGCTCGCAAAGTAAGCAAGCAACTAGCCTAAAGCGACTTCCACCAAGTTATCACTAAACGTGGTCGAATGGCCCATGTCGCCAAACTCGGCCGAGCTAATGCAATTCACCGTGCCGTTGTTCAGTTGCCGCCAATAACCCAGGGTAGCGACCACTATACCGGCATTCACTTCATCGGAAATTCTGGCCACCCCGGCAAATGTGCCGCGATCATTAAACACCTTCACCACATCCCCCTGCTTAATGTTGCGCACCTTAGCATCCAACTGATTAATCATGACAAACTGCTCACCCTGCGCTTTTATTTTCTCGCTCACATTGGCATAACAAGAATTTAAAAAACCGTGACTCTTGGGTGAAATAATATTCAACGGGTATTTGGCCGCCAACTCAGGATTTGTCGCCGGCGTTTCCCGCGAGGCTAAGTAATCCGGCAAGGGGTCTATGTCTTCGCCGGGCTGAAAGCCATCATACATTTGCCGGAACGGGCCGGCGACAAAGTTTTTAGCGCCTTCCACCATAAAGTGGCATTTGCCGGTGGGCGTAGGAAATTCTCCTTTTGCATGGCGCGCACGCTGATCTTTATTGCCAAACGCTTTGAGTCTAGCAAAGCCGTGTTCACGTAAATAGGCTAAATCAATGCCCTCACAGGTGGGCGACGCCCAATCCACATAGTGCTCTAAACATTCGCCGTCTGACCATTGGAAATTTTCTTCTTGATAACCCAAGCGTTTTGCCAAGCGTCTAAAAATTTCATTATTCGGGATGGCTTCACCCGGTGGCTCTATGCATTTAGCGTTATAGGTTAAATAGAGATGGCCCCATGACAGCACCATGTCCTCCATCTCCGCGCCCATGGCGGCGGGCAACACGATGTCGGCATAAGCGGCGGTGTCTGACATAAAATGTTCCGCCACCACCAAAAATAAATCCTCGCGCAACAAACCTTTAATGATTTTATCGGTTTCCGGGGCTTGGGTAATGGGGTTGGTGTTCCACACCATCATAGCCTTAATCGGCACGTCTAGTTTTATTTCACCCGTGAGCACCCGGCCTAACTGCAAATTATTAACAACAGGCGTACCTTCAGGAATTAAATCTGGGCGAGAAATAAGGTCAAATTTGTAAGGGTGCTCCCAAACCGGGAACTGCAACGCCCCACCGCCCACATGACGCCAAGCGCCAATCAAGGCCGGCAAGCAGGTGACCGCACGTATGGCTTGGCTGCCGCCATAGCTACGTTCCAAAGCCACCCCAAGCCGGATGGCCGCAGGTGGGGTGGTGGCGTATTCTCGAGCTAATTTTCGTATGTCATCGGCAGCAATACCGGTAATGGCGGCGGCCCATTCTGGCGTTCTATCTTTCGCCCGCTGGGCTAACTCGGCATAACCGACCGTGTAATTATCGACATAATCTTGATCCACCAGGCCTTCTTCTATAATCACCTGCATCATGGCCATGGCTAAAGCCCCATCACTGCCAGGCTTAGGCGCAAGGTGCCAATCCGCCGCCTGGGCTGTTTTTGATGCATACGAGTCTATCACCACCACTTTTGCGCCTTTTTTCTGCGCTTCGTGAATGATGTGCCAGTGATGTAAATTGGTGCTCACGGAATTGCAGGCCCAGATCACGATGTACTTGGCATGAATAAAACTCTCAGGATCCACGCCAGCCGTTGGACCGACAGTCAACAACCATGCGGTGCACGACCCTTCCCCGCAAAATGTACGCTCGGTAACCGTGGCGCCCATACGATTAAAAAAGGCATCACCGCCATTTAAGCCATGCACCAAACCTTGATTACCAAGGTAGCTATTCGGCATGATGGCGCGCGGCCCTTGCTCGGCAATAATCGTTTGCCATTTGCTGGTAATTTCATCCAAGGCTTCATCCCAGCTAATGCGCTTAAACTGCTTGCTGCCCTTGGGGCCGGTTCTTTTTAATGGGTAGAGCAGTCGGTCTGGATGGTAGTGGCGTTTTTCATAATCTTTTAATTTAACGCATAAACCGCCTCGGGTCATGGGATGCTCGGCGTTCCCGCTCACTGAAATAAGCTTATCGCCAGCCACCGTATAGACCATGGAGCAGGTGTCCGGGCAATCGTGCGGGCAAGCGCCGTGAAAGGTTTTAACATCAACTGGCTTATTCATTTTATAAACTCTCCTCAACCCATTAACATTTAAATGCCATCCCAAGGACCTTAACTATATATACTCTTATATAAGCAAGCAAATAATAAGCGCTTATTATGACGCCCATGCCTACTTCTGTTTAAAAGCCGATTAAAATAACACCATGAACCAGCCACTCGCCTTACTGGGCCAGTTAACTCCCAGCCAATTTTTAGCCGACTATTGGCAAAAAAAACCTTTGTTGGTTAAAAACGCCATCGCCCATTTTCAAGGTTTATTAAGCCCTGATGAGCTGGCCGGTTTGGCTTGCGAAGACGAGGTGCAATCCCGTATTGTGACCTACAAAGCGGGCGTGTGGCAGGCTAAGCAAGGGCCCTTTACTGAAAAAGATTTTGCAAAACTGCCCGATCGGCCAAGCGAGCAACACAACTGGACCTTGCTGGTACAAGGCGTCAACCATCACCTCGCCGAAGCGAGCGCCTTATTGCAGCAGTTTTCTTTCATCCCGCACGCCAGACTTGATGACCTCATGGTCAGCTACGCCCCCAACGGCGGTGGCGTAGGTCCACACTTTGATAGCTACGATGTGTTTTTATTACAAGGCCAAGGCAAACGCTTATGGCGCATCAGTGAGCAAACCGATTTAAGCCTA
>SXVG01000091.1 GCA_005791685.1 Methylotenera sp.
GTGTTTTCTTGCGGCCACGCGAGCCGACGCGGTTAATGTGGCGAGCGCGTAAGCCGGCATCCCCACTTCCCAGCCATAGCGCTTATACATGGTCGTGGCTGAAGCAAAGGCGACGGCAGAATGCCCAGAAGGAAAGCTGTTATTATCGCTGTGGTCTGGACGCTCCTCGTGTATTGTGGCTTTGCCTAGCAAGGCAATGCCTTCCGCTGTGCCTAAGCTGTAGGCGGCTTGACGGGCGCCCTCCCAGTCATCACGTGCCACCGGCAATACCAGTGCACTACCGGCTAAGGCAATGACACCTACATCACTGATGTCCGCCCAGGTGTTGTTGCTGACGGCATTAGCGGCTGGGCTAGTCAGCAATGATAATAAGAATGTGACTAATAAAAAATGCGACTTCATGATGAACTCCTTTAGCGATATTGCCTATTTCAATTTTACAGTGACATACTCACTTGCCACTCTGGTTTGTTTTTTTAACCCAACATTCACAACTTGCGGCAATACGCCGTTTAGCCATGCAAAAAATGATTCCGGTTGTCCGATAAACACTTCTTGTTTCTCATCCTCCAGCGCTTTCACTACAATGGCGGCCACCTTTTCAGGTTCGTCTAAATTCCCCCCCGTTCTAGCCAGCATGGCGAGGATGGCTGCATCATTCATCGACGTATTGACACTGCGCGGTGCTATGTAAGTCACGCCGATATTCGTATCAACCAACTCCCGCCGCAACGCCTGTGAGAAACCATGCACAGCAAATTTGCTTGCGCAATAAGTAGCGTAATGTGGAAAGCCCAGCGAGCCTAGAATAGAGCCCACCATCACATAGTGCCCTTGGCTGTTAGCTTTAAAGTGTAATAACAAGGCTCGTGCAAGCTGGATAGGCGCTGTGACATTGACATGTATCATTTGCGCAATACGTTCGGGAGTTTGATCTTCAAATTGAATAAAATCAAGTATCGCTGCATTATTGATTAAAACATCAACACCACCGAGTTTTTCCAATGCAATCGCCGCAACATTCTCAGCAGTTCCAGGCACCTCGAAATCAGCAACAATTCTCTCTGCAGCACCCCCCTTTAGAGCAATTTGATTGGCTAGATCATCAAGCTTGTCGATATCGCGGCCAACAATAGCCAAACTAGCACCCTTGCTTGCCAGCATCAGTGCTAGGTGCTTACCTATACCGCCAGTGGCGCCTGTGAGTAGAATTCGTTTGTTTTTGAGTTGCATGGATCTATTCTCTCCGATACGTTCCGCCCATTAGTCCTGCATAAATTCAGACTCTATCGTACGGAAAATATCGCCATACAATTTATAAAAAACTTTTGCGCTATGGATAAGTGTGGCTTGGTCGTTTGTGTCAGTGATTTGGTTCACTAAACTTTCGTAAAATGACACATGCCCGATATCAAGTGAGCCGTGCGAAAGTAAGTAGCTAAAGGCCTGTTTGGGTAAGTTCAGGCTTTGCATCAGTGTTTCACCTGCCTGTGTGGCCACTGCGGTACTTGTCCCTTCCAATACCAGCACCATGCCAAAAAACCCAACTGGATTGACCCGATAAATCATGTCGTAAGCATAGCTTACCATTACCTCGGTAGCGATACTGGCACTGGTGGCTACTGATTTACTTGTGCGTACAGCCTCTTTATCGCCACCGCATTCAGCAATATCGTTAAGCACCCATTCCTGGTGCCCCATTTCTTCTTCAATGTATTCGCCAATAGCCGTTCGTAACCATTCATAATGGGCAGGCAAACGCCCACCACAAGCCATAAGCAACGGTGTTGTGTGCTTAACATGATGGTAAGCTTGAATAAGAAAATTCATATAAGTGGCGAGGGATATTTGCCCTTTTGCGCCTTGCACAATCATAGGCAGACTGAGGAGTTCGTTACGCTCCTGCTCAGTAGCTTGGAGCAAGGTTTGGTAAACAGTCATTAATTATTTCCCTTCATATAATGCGTTAATTTTATTTTGATAGTGCTGCCAAATAGTATCGCGTCTATTTCTGCTATTTGAAGTAAGCTGCTGGTTATCCATGGAGAATGGTTCATTTGCGCTAATCCATCGTGTAATTCGTGCGTAATCAGGCAAGCACTTATTTACTGCTTGCACAGCAGCTTCAATTTGTGCGGCAGTCGCCCTCATGCAAGGCGCAATCACAGCAACATTCCACGGCCTTGCCTCACCAAACAAAGCGGCCTGTGCAATATGCGGTGACATTCTTAGCTCCCGCTCCACCCATTCTGGCGATACATTGCGTCCAAACGAGGTAATAAATACATTTTTCTTGCGTCCTGAAATTATTAAATAATCATCTTCATCCAGATAGCCAATGTCTCCTGTATAAAAGCTGTTTGATTGTGTATGTTGTTGGCCAACATAGCCGAGGCAGGCATTGCCCGTGACGATTATTTCATGATCATCCGTGAACTCAACTTTAACGTGTGGCAAAACCTTTCCAACACTGCCAATTTTATTCATGGTCGGCACATTGAGTGCAACTACAGAAGCACATTCTGAAAGCCCGTAACCTTCATACACAGGGATGGACAGTTGTTGCGCACGCCTGAGTAAAGCCGGCGACACTGAAGCACCGCCCACTGCCAAGAAACGTAAATCGCTCGGCGTGCATGCGCCTGTCTCTATGTGCGCCACAAGTGCGTGCAGCAATTCAGGTGTGCAAATTGCAGTGCTTGCTTGCGTTTCTTTGAGCGTTACCAGTAATTTTTCAACATCCAAACCTGATGTGCCGCTATAACCTAGCTCACTGCTTGGCAGCAATACGCACGTTGCACATGCAAGCAGCGACGTATAAACACCCGCAACATTTTCCAGCAAAGTAGCAAGCGGCAATACATTCAAATGTACATATCCAGAGGGCATCTTCGTCACTTCAGCAATGGATATTGCAACATTGAGCATATTGTTTACGCTTAAACACACCCCTTTTGGGTTGCCTGTGGTGCCAGAAGTGTAGGTAATTTTTACCGTATCAGCTGGTAAATCTACTTTTTCCTGCGCCTGTAGCACAAACTGTGTAAGCGTTTTTCCAGCCAGTTCAAACTGCGTTTGATTCGCAATTTTGCCTGCCAATAATGGCGCAAATAGCTGTGGGCGATCTGTTACCAGCACACCGACTCCTGCATCTTGCATAGCATGTAGCCATTGCGCAGGTGAAAAAAAGAAAGGTAGTGGAATGAGCGGAATTTGGCATTTTAATGCTGCTAAATCCAAAACAACCCAAGCCGGGTGATTTTCTACAGCCAGCGCCATGGTTGGGGGCTGATTAGAAAAAAATGTATCCCAAACTTTGACCTGACCCTGTATTGCGGTGTGTAATTCAGCATAAGTCAGACTGGTTTCTGATCCGCGCAACGCCATTTGCATTGGCTGTTGGTGAGCGTGTTGCTCAACGGCCTGGTTAATTAAGTCACGTTGCATCGTGTTTCGCTTTTGCAATCCCTCTTACCGCCACGACCTGTGGTGCATTGTCGTAATAATTCCCCCAAGCCACTTGTTCGGATGGGGTTAGACACGTTTTATCAGCAACTTGTAGGGTATATACGTCACGCCCACCCTTAATTAAGCCGTTCTGTAAGCTGTGACGTGCTGTTGCTACGCACCACTCCACACCAATATCCAAGCTATGTTGGATAACATGTGCAATTAAAATGCCTGCATTACGTGGATTAGCTACGGCTAAATTGCCGATTTCAGTAACTTGGTCACGGGTGATAGTCTGATGCAAGCGACTTGATAGCACATCTTCAATTGGTGCATCTAGGTATCGCTCTAAAAACAGTGGCTCATCACAGGCTTTGCGTAAACCAAATGCAGCAACCAACTCTCCGGTATCATCCTCACGCAAACTAACGAGTTGTGGCATAAATTGCTGTACGTCCGCGCCATAGGTCGATGCAAACACATTATGAACAAACCGTTCCACCTCTAAACGGTCAGGGGCATATCTATCCGAAGTGGCTACTTTAATGTTACCTGCACGGCACCTATTTATGGTTGCATGCGGGCGACTTTGGTAGGACATTTCTGTATTAAAAGTCATCATAATGCCTTTGCGCGAAACAATTTTAGTCAAACAACCCTAAACGAGGCATCTGCTAATTAAGAATTCCGCAATATCATTGTTGAATACGTTCTCAACATTATTGAAACAGGGTTTTCTTAAGGGAAACTTAACGTAGGTTTTGATTATGCCACCAACAAATTTAAGTCTTTTTGTTCTACGTCAATTCATGCTGTAATACTGATAGGTTTTTCTATGAAACGAACCACATTTAAGCCGAGTTCGTTTTTAGTTCGGAGTTCGATTTTTGTATTTGATTGATTCGTTTTATTTTTTAAGTGATCTTGTTTAGAAGTTAAACAAATTAGGTTCTACATAGGTTCACAAGGCAATTTTCATGGATGAGTCATAAAAAATACACCTTACAAATCATGATGTTGTAAATCAATGTTCATGTGGAGTGTGCTACTGTTAATCCGTGTGACCCTGGTTCTAGCCCAGGTCGAGGAGCCAAAATACTAAAAGCCCCGCAGCGATGTGGGGCTTTTTTATTTCCCGCTACTATCACCAAAACGTCACCCGTTTTACCCCTTACACTAAAAAACAGGAATAACTCCTATAGCTTTTTATGTGATTTTCTTCATTATGTATCCGCAACCCTAGGTTACATTGAACATTAACTATTTTAAAAATTAAATCAATATGGCTAGACGACCGAAACAATCCATCCTAGATGCGGTTATTCAAGAAAACTGGAAAATTTCAGCTACTCGTGCAATTGTCTTATACATTGCAATTTATGGTGCAATTTTACTTACCACCAACCCACCACTAAAGACATTGGTAGTTGGATTGAGTCCTCTAGGATTCTTTCTAGCAGGGGCTTTGGGCTTTATTGCCGTTATTAAATTTTCACTAAATCTACTACAAGAAAAATTTAAAAATAAATCCAATTCAGTTAAGACCAAAAATGCACGGCCTACAAAAAGTAAATCAAACACAACGCCCGTATCAGTGGTAATTAAACCCACTATTTTAAACACTCCATTAGAACAACCCAACAATTGGACGCTAAAACTCATCCAAGATCTTGAATGGAAAAGATTTGAAGAGCTATCTACAGGGTACTATCAAGAAAAGGGCATTAAAGCAGAAAACACTCCTTTAGTCGCTGATGGCGGAATTGATATAAAGCTTTATCAAGACAACTCAGACAAGCCAGCATCCATCGTGCAATGTAAAGCATGGGGTATCAAACAAGTTGGCGTGAAGGAGCTTCGTGAATTTCTAGGCGTTATGACCCATGAGAAAATAATTACGGGTTTTTACATGACGTCCGGTGAATTTTCTGATGGCGCCAAAGAAATAGCCACTGCACACGAAATTACATTAATTAACGGAGAGGCGCTACTGGTAATGATTAAAGACTTACCCGATGCGTCTCAACAAAAACTCTTGACTTCAGTAACGAGGGGAGACTATATAACGCCAACCTGCCCAAAATGTGATGTAAAAATGACCAAACGTTCTAGCAATCAAAGAGAATTCTGGGGATGTGTTAATTATCCAAAATGCCGGCGAAAGCTTCATCTTAGAAGTGTAGACAAGTAATACCGTGAAATTAAAAATCATCACGTCGACTACAACTGCTAGGATATTTAGTAAATTAAAACAATCCTGTTCTCAGCTCATTACTGCGGGTGATCCAAAATAAAAGCCCTACAACCATCAGTCAAACTCTTTACTTACACCATGTGTCACCGTGGATAGTAGATATAAATCCCATTAAGGATTGGTAAGCGGCCATAAAAATAATACGGCCATGCCGCCAATGGCCAAGAACGGGCCAAAAGGCATAGGGGTATTTTTGTCATGCTTGCTGAGCAACATCATCATAGCCATACCAAGCATCACACCTAATGTGGAAGCAAATAAAATGACTGCTGGTAGCCACTGCCAACCAAACCAAGCGCCAAGCGCTGCGAATAGCTTAAAATCGCCGCACCCCATCCCTTCTTTGCCTCGAATGAACTTAAATAAGCAATGAATTGACCACAGCATGAGGTATCCAGCCATTGCGCCTATCACTGCGGATTTTAAATTAGCAAAGCCACCATTAAGGTTGAACGCCAGACCTAACCACAATAACGGTAGCGTGATGTTATCGGGCAGTAGTTGTGTGTCCAAGTCAATAAACGTCAACACAATTAAGCATAAGCATAATAAGCAAGCAAAAACCGTGGTCGCAGTATAACCAAATTTCCAACTGATTAAGCCTAGCAGTCCACCGGTTAACGCTTCAATTAAGGGGTAACGTAAGCTGATGGGTGTTTTGCAGTCGTGACAACGGCCTTTTAATAGCAAATAACTGATAACGGGAATGTTTTCCCATGCGCTTATTTTGTGGCCACATATTGGGCATGCCGAGCGCGGCGTAGAAAGTGTATAGCTTGGTGCGTAAACAGGCTCTTTGCCTTGAAGTTCTAGGCAGTGCTTGTGCCATTCCCGCTCCATCATTTTGGGCAATCGGTGAATGACTACATTTAGGAAACTCCCAACCATTAGCCCTAACACTGTAGCCAATGCAATGACCCATGCGCTGTTTTGTTGCAAGGCATTGGATATATTAATTGCCGCAGTAAGCATAACGGTCTTTAAGTTTCATCAGTTTGCAACCCCAGCACGCAAGGCAATGGCAATTCTGCCTTGATTGTTGCAACGTCTGGTAACGACTTAGTCTGCCAGCGAATAATTTTTATTTTAGCTGCGGCTAACGCCTTATTCTTTTTTTCATCTGCCACCTGCCTATCGCCCCTTTGGTGTGTTGAATCATCTAGCTCAATCACCGCTACAACAGAGGAATCCTTATTGCATACCACAAAATCTGCACTCATTCGGTTAATACGATTTGTCCAAGACTGATAATTATTACCCTTCTTTACACCAAGAAAACGTGAAAGTTGAACCTGAGCCAAAATGATATGCCCTGGAAGAGCTTCAATAAGTCGAAAATATAAAATTTGCTCGGGCTGCGTAAGGGCCTTTTTTGCATAAAAAGGCCAAATTTCATTAGGCCTTGAACTACCTGCAGATTTTGATTTGAGAAATAGAATTGCAATAAAAACAACGACCATTAAAACTACCAATAAAATAGAGCCCATCTACCCTCCTTGAATTAAGCTTTTTGCCATTCTATTTACAAAATTCATTTTGTAATCAGCAAAACGCTGAGTGGGCAATATTTCATCCCACCCGCGAATGACCGCTCTGCGTTTAAATGCAGTCAAAACGATCATCTTTCAATTTATTACGCCTTAAAATGGCAAATTAACGCCAGGCGGCATCATCTCTGCCGGCACTATTTTTGCCATGACGTCCTTAGCCGCCACCTCAGCCTTTCTTAATCCATCATTCATCGCCGCAACCAGTGCGTCTTCCAGTAGATCATCATCGTATTCAGATAACTGTTTATCAAGAAATACTTTCCTCACTTCATTTCGGCAATTCAGTTGTATTTTAATGGCGCCGGCCGCAGCAACCCCTTCTACCCATACGCCGGCAAGTTGTTGTTGCGCCAGTTGCATGTCTTTCTGCACCTGTTGCGCCCTCTTCATCATCGTAGCCATATTACTTTTAAGCACTTTAATCCCCTTCTCATGTCAGTTGTTGTAAAAATTAGTCTAGCCGTGAACCTAAGTGGTCACGTGAAACACGCTCCGCTTCATCTGGATTGGCGATAATTCGGGGAGTGATCAACAAGATTAATTCACTGCTTTCATCTATGTCCTCCTTACGTTGGAATAATTGCCCTAGCATCGGTATGTCTCCAAGAAGCGGTACTTTCTGTACCACTTTACTGCTATTGGTTCTAATTAAACCGCCTATAGCGACAGTCAGGCCGTCTTTAGCGACCACCGTCCCCTGAATGCTGGCCGTTTTCACTGTATCAATACTGAAATTCTGCACTGTATTACCTACCAAAACAGGGATGCTGCCGCCACCAACACTGACGGTAGATGCGTCTTGCTGAAGACTGAGCGTCACGGTTTTATCGGCATTTATTTTTGGCAAAACCACAAGCGTATTACCGATGCTTTTCAGTGACGTGGCTGCACTTGCTGTGGCAGGGGTTGTGACACCATTGCTTACCGTGGCGGCCGTGGTATTAATGCCGGTAACGATCACCCGCTCTTCGCCAACGAACACCCTTGCTGATTTATTGTTTGACGCCAACAAGATAGGGCTGCTTAAGGTTTTTATTTTGTGATTTTTCTCCAGCAATTCCAACCTAAGTGAAATCGCCCGACTGATGTATGAATAGGCCAGCGTGCCGCCCTCAGAGGGGAAATTACCCAAGCCAATATTGCTTTTGTTGGTCGTGCTGTTATCAGAAAGGCTAAAAACCTGCCTGAAGGAATCCCCAGACGTTAATTCCAAAATCTTCATTTCCAAAAGCACTTGCTGGGTGGGCCTATCCATCTCTTTAATCAATTTTTCAATCTCTTTCATCGCAAAAGCATCGCTGGTGCGGACAACGATCAGATTGTGTTCACGACTGACCGTTACCAGAATGGGTGGCTCAGTGCGACTAATCTCACTGATCAAATTAGCTGAGGCAGTCCCACTGATGCCACCCAAGGCTTGAGTCAATCTATCCAATTGTTCCGGTGACATTTTTAACTTAGCCGTATCCAACATAGCACCGCTATTGGCGTTGCTAGAACTACTAGACGTGGAAGATGTAGATGCGGTTGAAGATGTGGAAGATGCGCTTGAGTTTGCACCTACGCCACCCAGACCCGTGCTGTCCTCCACCCCCAATGAAAGTTGCACACGCGACCCATACAAATCCCGAACGGCTGTTGCCACCACCACTGGATTGGGATGCAGCAGCGTGAATATCTTGGTCACGTCCTCACGGAACACCACGACATCCTTTTGGTACTCCTCCGCAGTCATGATGCGATAGCCTTTACCCGCGCCATCGATGCGATACCATAAACCACTGCTCTTACTGACTGCCTCAATACCTTCACGAGCAGTAATATTGCGTAAATAAACCGTCACTTCTTTTTTTGCCGCCGCTTCAGTGGCCACGATATTAAGTCCACTCAATTCAGACAATGCGCGAATAACATCGGTCAATTTCGCTTTTTTAAACTCTATCCGCTCAATCACTCGCTCTGTTTCTTTACTGGAATGAGGATCCACCTTATTTAACTGTGGCACAGCTGCCATCACCACGCCAAAATAGAGAGAGAAACCCATCAGCAAAACAAATTGCAACGGGGTCCCAAAAAAAATATTGATTTTGTTTTTCATCGCCTACCCACTCTACTGAACAATAAAGATCTGCTTTAAGCTGCCAGACTGCACTTCAACTTTTTTCGCATCGACATGGATTATTTTTAACACCACGCTGTTACCGCCTCTGGCTGCCTGGTTCTGGATACCGATCTCATCCCCTTTTCGAACAAAATGCACCGTGTCATCCCCTTCAACCTCCAACAAAGCCATGCCTTCTTTGCCACCGTTTTTTACAAATCCTCGAACGCGCATTTTAGGGATGGTCGACTGACCAAGATACGGCACAAAACCTTGACCCCCCAAGCCACCTGATGGCAAGCCACCAGCACGCTGATACATGCGATCGCTCACCGTAAATGGATCCCGTTTCCCGGTGAACGCCGTGTCATGCAGCATAAAGTCTTCCTCGTGCATAAACCCCGTGTCTACTGAAGTGGTTGTGGCCGCCATAGCCCAACCATTTAAAAACAGCCCTAAAATAATGACCCTGCAAAAACAGATCATGCGATGCTTTCTTTTGTGCATATTTGTCATCTCTTTGATAATTGAAACATCGCCTGAAAAAACGAAAAGTAAACAAAACCAACCGTAGAGCCTATCACTGCCAACAATAGGGGTTCCAGTAATGTCGTCATACGTTTTATACCCTGCTGCAAGGCCTCTTCGTAATAACGGCCAAGCTCTTGCAGCACGTGACCTAACGATCCTGTTCGCTCGCCAACGATAATCATCTGTATCACAAGATTAGGTATTACCGCATGCTTCAAACTTCCAGCAAGGTCACGGCCGGCTAAAACCAAGGCTGGGGCCGCATAAACCTTATCTGCAATAACGCGATTACCTATCATGCCGGAGGTGATTTTAAGGGCATCGACGACCGTTAAGCCGCTATTAAGCAACATGGCCAACGCCCAATTCATTTGCGTCATGGCCGACACCGTTACCAACTTACCTATCACCGGCAAACGCAACAGCAAACGGTCTAACACAAGACGCCCACCCATGGTTTTGTAGTAGGAAATAATGGCCAATACCAAAGTCACTATGGCAAGCAGCACATACCCCCCGTACGCTGTGGCAAAGGCTGAAATATCAATCATCATCTGCGTCGATGCCGGCAATGCATTACCCTTGCCGGTAATGTAACGGGCAAACGTTGGAATAATCTTGATCAATAAAAAAGCCACCACCACCACCGTGGCCACCATGACAATAGCAGGATAGGTCAACGCACTGATAATCTGTTTTCGCAAAGCTATTTTGCGTTCGGAAAACGTGGCCAAACGCTCAAACACAACGTTCAACGTGCCGGTGCTTTCTCCGGCAACCACCAAATTGACGGATAAAGGCGGAAATATGGCAGGGTGTTGCGCCATCGCCTGCGAAAGCGTTTGCCCACCTTGAATGCTGTTCTCCATATCAGCAAGAATGTGTTGAAATTTCCCGTCCACCAAACCCTTGGTTAATTGCAAGCCTTGCTGCACGGTTAAACCGGATCGCAACATAAAATCCATTTGCTTGTAAAAAAAGATTAACTCCACTGCCGATGCACGAGAAAATGAGGCGAATAAGCCACCAAACATTTGTCCACCGTCAGCACTGGCGGTTTTTGACTTAATAATACGCACTAAAAAAAGTGCTTGCCGGCGCAACAGCAAGGCCACCGCTCGCGTATCTGCCGCCGTGACCGTACCCCGTATTCTCTTTCCTCGCGCATCCCTGGCTTCGTATTCAAATTGTGGCATGGCGTTATCCCAGTAATTCAGGTGTGCTTAGGCTGGCTTCACGCTTCATGGCTACCAACTGCAACTCTTCTAACGTGGTTAGCCCGCTCAGCACTTTCCTGGCGCCATCTTCCCACATGGAAACCATTCGTTTCCTCCTCACCGCCAAGCTCTCTAACGCTTCTTCTGTGCAACCCCTAGACACCAACTTAAGCAATTCATCATCTAACCACAAGGTTTCAAATACCCCCATGCGCCCACGGTAACCACTGCCTTGACAGGAAGCACATCCCACCGCATCGAAAACGCTGGCATGCTCACAACCGAGCAATGCCAACTCTTCTGCATTGGCCTCGCGTGGTTTGCAACAACGCGGGCAAAGTCGCCGCACCAATCGCTGCCCGATGACAGCACTTAATGTGGCGCCAATTAAAAAAGGCTCACAGCCAATATCAACCAAGCGCACCACCGCACCACAGGTGGTATTCGTGTGCAAGGTAGAGAACACCAAATGCCCAGTCATGGCGGCCTTAAGTGCAACATCGGCAGTTTCCTCATCCCGAATCTCCCCCACCATAAGCACATCGGGGTCGTGTCGTAAAAATGATCGCAAAGCCTCAGCAAAGGTGATTTTCACGCCCGTTTGAATTTGCGACACCCCCTCCATCACATATTCAATGGGATTTTCCACCGTCATAATATTGACATCTGGGGTGTTGATTTCTTGCAAGGCCGCATAAAGCGTGGTGGATTTACCGCTTCCTGTGGGCCCGGTCAGCAAAATAATGCCGTAAGGTTTACGAATAACCTGCCTGAACATGGTTAAATCCATCTCGGACATACCGATTTCATGCAAGGTGATTTTCTTTTGTGCGCCAGCAAGCAAACGCATGGTGATGCGCTCACCCAATCGAACAGGCGCAGTGGCTACACGGATGTTGTAATCTTGGTCTATTGGAGCTGCTAAATGATAAGAAAAACCCCCGTCTTGGGCTTCGCGCTGTTCAGAAATATCCAGTCGCGCCAATACCTTGATACGAGAAACCAAAGACGCTTGAGCAACGCCAACGGCCATGGGCGAAATGTAATCCTGCAAGACCCCATCCACGCGCAAACGCAAGCGCATGCCTGCTTCATCCGGCAAGATGTGCACATCCGAGGCATGCAGTAAATACGCAGCTTTAAGCACATCATCCAGCAATGCGACCGCATCGCCATCCTGTATAGCTATATAATCTTCAGGCAAAGCCCTATCAATGGCCATTTCCAAAGTGGCCGGCTCAGCCAATGCAATACGCACTCGTGCGCCCAATAAGCGTTGAACATTGTCCAAGGTGGCTCTATCTTCTGGATCTGCCGTCGCCACAAGCACTTCGCCATTCAGGATTAAAGGCAAGACTTGGCGCTTGCGCACCAAGGCGCGCGGCAGTTTTTTCAATGCGTCTACTGGTACAGGGAAGGACAAGGGGTAGATAAAATCCATGCCATGTTGCGCGGCCACCGCACGATACAGCACAGAAAGAGGGAAGCGGCAATGTGCCAACACATCTTCCAGCAAATCCGAGCGCGTTCTTCGTGCATTCAAACGCAATTTTTCCAGTGCGTCCGCTTCTAACAAGCCCTGCATTACACCCGCATTTAATAAATGTTCTGTAGAGAGTGCCATTAAAGCGCCATAATCATAAAAACATCCAGCTGTTGCGCCATGCCTGGTTGCGGCTTACGCACGGAGGCTTGAATTTCGATTTGCACAACGGTCACCAGCCAGTCCATGTCGTCCAGTGCGGAAATGAATTGGCGAATGGCGGCGTACGACCCACGCATGGAGATGCGTTGCAAAGGCCTTTTTAAGACGGCATCGCTGCCCAACTTAACCATCAACGGGGAGGCCTTATCCAAAGCAATGGAATTAGCCACCATTGCTGAATTCGACTTCATCAGCCTTTCCTCTTCTCTTCTGATAGCACGATCAGCCTTACGTTGCGCCCGTGTTTTTTGCACCAGCACTGGCTTTTCAGGCGCTGGGGCAGTCGTGCCACTTGATGCCGCGCCCGTTGTCGATGCGGCAGTGGCTGGCAGATCTACCGTGAAGGCCACGTTGTCCTGAATTCGCACCCGAGATTGGCGGGCGACTTCTGCAACCGCCATGCGCACCTCAGTGAGGTCTTCCGGTGCCAAGCGCCCTTCTATGTCTATATTGTTATCCTGAGCTTCTTGAACCAGTATTTTTAATTCGGCAATTTCTTGCGCTACGTTTTCTGCTCTATCGGTTGGCTCAGCCGGAATTTCAAGTTGCGACAGCTCTGTGCTTATCTTTTGGATTTCCTCGGTACTGGACACCATGTCACGCGCAGCCGGCACGTACCGCAAGCCTATGTATAAGCCACCCAACACCGACCAAAGTAACAATAAACTCAACAACTGTTCACGCACAGAGAGTGCACCTAGCCGTAAAAAAGCAGTTTTCAAATTCAAAGCTTAACCCCCTTATCCTGCTCTGTGGCTTTGGCATCCAGGGTGCTCGGCACGGCTGGCACCAACTTGAATCTAAAATCATAACCCGTGATGCCTATCACCCCCATTTTTGACTCCACGTTAGTTTCCTTCAACTCAAGCCCCCAGCTTTTCATGGATCCCTTAACCGCCTGAATAAACTGCAAGGCCGACGTTTCACTCAGCGCCCAGCCAGAAATACTAAAATCCTGGGCACTTTCCGTGATGTTATTCAACATTACGTCCTCGGTGGTCGCCCGCTCCAAGACCATCAGAAATTCTTGAATGAAGGCCGTGCGATCAGGCAAGTCCCCACCAAAAAATTCTTGGCGTAACTTCATGGTGTCCAGTGCATCTTGTTGAACCTTGCGCTCTTTATACAATTTATCTATCTCGTCTACCCGTTTTTGCACTTTTGCTTGGGATGCCAACAACTCCTGTTTTTTCTGATTAAGTTGCATCAATTCGCTTTCCGCTAAACCATGACGAAACTGCAAACTAATTTCAACGGCACCCATCAGCAGCAACAAAAGCCAGGCACCTATGGCCAAGCGTATTTCTGCTCTACGCCACCATGCCGGCAAATAGGCTTGTACCGGCACAGCGCAAAGCCTAGCCAGCCCAGGCAGTTTAAATACCTGTTGCGCGACCCCTAGCATATACGGACTGACACGCTCTACTTCGATATCCAATGACTGCACCGTGCAAGCCAAGCTAGCCATTAATTCCGTAACCGAAAAAGCAAACGCATGACTGCCTGCTAAAAAAACATCGGTACTGCCCACGCCAATTTCATGGTAGATTTCTTGGCAGGCAGACAGCAAGCTATCGGGGCCAGCTTGACGTTGCCGAATCTCCCTGATGCCCCCCGCGCTCATGCGCACACCGCATACCAGCCCAGCATGAATTTCCAGCAGCAAGGCCTCTGCGTCCACCTTGAGTAAAGATGCCGCCGCCCCAGCCAAGGGATAGAGGCCTTTTACCTCTATGTTATGTCTGGCAAACCCTGCTTGCCAGCGTTGCACCAAGCCGACTGGCATCCCTGCCACCAACCAAGGAAAGCCGCCACCATCTTCCGTTGATGCGTCCGTGACTTGCGCTGCCCAAGCGCAATAAAAATCTTCTTCTGCTTCCGCTTTTAGCCAGTCCAAATGCAAACGGCAGCGATCTATATGGCTTTGCTTGATTGCCTCTGTTTTTAACAGCACATCCGTCAATTGCTTGGCCGCACCGCCGTATCCCACCAACCCGTCTTTCCGTCTTAACTCTTGCGCTTCTTGCAGTTGCTCTTCGGTTAATTTCCCCAATGCCATTAATAGCGACTGCTCTGTCCAACTGGAGGCATGCTGGGACATGAGTGGTTCAAAATCCCACGCCAACAGGTCTTGCATTTCGATGTCGCTTACCCTGGTCTTAGGGTGCACCGGCAATTCCATCATGCTATACAGCGCGGCATGGCTTAGCACAACGGCCTGACTCCCGCGCCAACCACGGGCACGCAAACCGGCCACCACCTCGTCAATTGCCTCATCCAGCGTAGCGGCATTGGATTGCACCACCTGCTCAAGCAGAACACTGCCGTCATAACGCAACACCGCCACACGCAAACTTTCGATGTCGGCCTCGCACACCAATATGCTTTTTTGGCGTAGCCAGGTGGGCCATGCCCACTGTTCAACAGCGGATTTAAACTGATGGAGTAAGGGTGTCAATTAATAGTCCAATTCATGGTTAGATTGTGGTCTCGCCGTGGCAGCAGTGTGATCCAACTTAGCGCGTGCGTCGGGTTAGTGGCCGTGCAATCACCGTTAAATAGCTTATCGGCAATAGGCGGAGTAGCGCTGGAAACACACCACAACACGGCGGCATATTTCCCCATGGGCACGGGCAGTTCATCGTCAGCAAACCTGGCCAGTGCCTCGCTGCCACTGATAAGCAACGGATCACTGTCAACGGCCTCTACGGCCCCTGCCCCACTAGTCGCGCCATTAAAAAAATACAAAGTCAATTTAAGCGCCCAAGCCGTGGCCATGGTGGGTGGTGGCTTATTAAAATTAATGGGTATGGAACGGCCATTCAATGCCACCGACCAATCTTCTTTTTCCAACAAGGCGCCACTGGTCGGATAATCCTCGGCGTATTGTTCTCCCCCTAACTTAGCATCCTTGCCCAAGCTTTTCATGGTCAGGCTAGTGTCTGTTTTTTCAAATTGCCAGCCGTAATTAGGTGCGCTCCCTGCCGTGCCCCAACCGTCTCTAAAGATAGGCCCGCTAGTTTCAGGCGTAGCCATTAAATAAGGGCCACGCCAACCCGCCCATATTTTTTCCGTCACGCCAGGTATGTCCCTCGCTTGCCAGCGCATACTGACATCAACAGGGGGCTCTACCAATTCTTGCACGTTGTTGGGCAAACGCCCCATGTCTGCCACAAAACCATACAACTCCGTCTCACCGTTGAGCACGCGGTTAGCGTCGCCCACCATGGCATAGCGCATTTGCCCCCATCGAGCGCGGGTCAACTCAAACCTAGCCTGATCATCGGCGCTCTCAACAAAAAATACCGACATGAGCGCCAGAGAACTCAGCATGGCAATAACAATAAGGAGCTCCAACAAGGTAAACCCCATTTGCGCCGAGTAAACACCTCTAGGCATACGCCCTTGATCAAGCGCCTCGGCCGCTAAGCTACGTAATGGCTGATCGGATTTCAATATAAACATAAGACCAGATCCGCCCTCACGTCATCCACACCCTTAACCGGGGGCGCATTATTGGGTGCGCAAATGTCGCTGGGGTTGACCCCGTTGTATTGCCCATCCCGGCCGGTCCATACCAAGCGAGCCTTCGTTGCGTCATGGCTATCCATGAACAAATACGGGCGACCCCAACGCCGGTCCTTATCCCCAGCCTCGGATGGATGCCAAGTCAAGATCTCACTGCTCAACCGCAATGGGTCTGCCACGGCACGCACCTTAAACTTTTCAGAGGCAGTGGCGTTCGCATCAGGGTAGCCTTTTGGGAGATCCAGCCAACCATCCCCCACTTGCGTCAAATAAGGGCCACGCCAACCTCGCGCGGTATCCGGGTTCCAATTTTCCACAGTGGACTCTTTCACATCCGGCTTCTCAAATAGCATCCAGAAATTGGCCGGGTGGGCGCACCAGACCGACCAAGACGGGGCATCCCAAGACGAGGCATCCACATGGGGTTTATTCACGGCTTGTATTATGTTTGCGCAAGCGTACTCACCCGCATTGGGTAAATAACCAGTGTCTTGCTTAAATTGCAACAAGGCTTGCCGTATGGCCTGCATCTCAGCCCTGGCTATTGGGTCGGTAACAGCCTCTCCGGTATGCTCCATGGAAGACACGGCCAACGTTGCCAGCATGGCCAATAAACTCAGCACCAGCAACAACTCCAGCAAGGTAAATCCTTGTTGCTTCAACTTCATCATGACAGACCTACCCATTCCAAGAAATACCGCAAAACACGGCCTAAAAAAGTGGGGCGTTATCCATAAAATAACACCCCACCCGATACTGCACCGCTTTAAATCAAACGGCTTGCTAAATAACTTAAAATCTCAAATTATTATTTTGCA
>SXVG01000092.1 GCA_005791685.1 Methylotenera sp.
GGGGGTGTAAGTTCTTTTACCTGAAGATGAAGTGCAGGTATAATCTCGCACATCTTAAATTTACCACTGGGAATAGACTGATATGAGTAATGAATACAAAGGCTCGACGTTATGGCAATTGATTTTGGTGATACCGGGCGCTATTTTAGCCTTCACTTTAATTATTTCTTTAATTGCTAAATCTTATGGGGTGGCCAATGCGCCAGCCGTTGCGGTGGTCGAGCCTGCTGCAGTCACGGCCGCATCCGATGAAAACATTAAGCCGGAAGCGACGGTGGAAGTGGCCGCTGCTGATGCCGGTCCGCACGTGGACAAAAGCGGTGAAGAAGTGGTTAAAGCGGTGTGCGCTATGTGTCATGGTGCCGGTTTGATGAACGCACCTAAGATAGGCGATAAAGGCCAGTGGGCGCCGCGTATTGCTCAAGGCTACGACCTATTAGTCAAGCATGCTATCGATGGCATACGTTCCATGCCGGCACGTGGCGGCAACCCAGCTTTAACCGATGGTGAAATTGCCAATGCCGTGGTCAATATGGCCAATGCCAGTGGCGCCAGCTTTAAAGCACCAGCGCCTAAAGCCGCTGCCGCTGAGCCAGCCCCAGCGAAATAAATCCGACATGAGGCTGGTGCATGCGCTGGCTTTCATGGACGTTTAATGTATGCTTAGGCTATTACACATAAAACCACTTAAACGTTTAAGTGGTTTTTTATTTTCTCAGAGCTAAACATGGCCACTTATGCGATAGGCGACATTCAAGGTTGTTACCATGCTTTGCTGGCCTTGTTGGACCGCATTGATTTTGATCCCGCCCAAGACCAGCTTTGGTTGGTCGGGGATTTAATCAATCGTGGCAGCGGTTCGCTGGAGGTGTTGCGCTGGTGTTACGCGCATCAAGCTTCTATTCATGTGGTGCTGGGCAACCACGATTTACACGCACTGGTGGTGGCGGCCGGTTTTGTGCGCGCCCACAGAGGCGATACCTTAGACGGTTTGCTGGCCGCGCCAGATAAAGACGTGTTGCTCAATTGGTTGCGTCATCAGCGCTTGGCTTACTGCGCCGAAGTGGCGCCTGGGCTGTCGTATTTGATGGTGCACGCCGGCGTATTGCCTGAATGGACGAGCGAACAAGTGCTGGCTTATGCCGCCGAGGTGGAAGTGGCTTTGCAGGGGCCGAATTATTTGGATTTTTTGGCGCACATGTACGGCAATTTGCCCAACCGTTGGCAGGACGATTTAACCGGCATAGACCGCTTGCGGGTGATCACCAATGCCTTGACGCGCCTACGCGTATGCACCTTAGCGGGTGAAATGGAATTTCAATTCAAGGGCGAATTGGCCGACGTGCCGGCCCCGTATTTACCTTGGTTTGCCCTAAAAAATCGGGCTACGCAAAACACCCAAGTGATTTTTGGCCATTGGTCGGCTTTAGGCCTGCAACAGCAGCACAATGTCTATGCGCTGGATACCGGTTGCTTGTGGGGCGGCCAGTTAACGGCGATGAATTTGCAGACCAAGGCCATCAGCCAAGTGCCGTCTGACCCTAGCGACAACCCTAGGCGATTACAGCTTTAATTTTTCCTTAAGCATGCCATGTATGTGCCCGGTTAGCTCGCGGCGGTTGGCTGTCTTAGTCAGTTGCGCGCTTGAAATCGACGCTAAGAAATGCAGTTCTATGACGGGATTTTGTTGGCGCAAAACGCTGAGTATGGATTGCACCAGGGTGGTTTCTCCGGCATAGGCCAGTTCGGTATTAATGCTGCCATCCAAGCTAGGGTAACGCAAGGCTATCGGCCAAATAGTGGACTCTGCGTGCAAGGCGGACTGCATGACGCTGCCTTTAAATGGCATGATGCGGGTACCGTCGGTGGTGGTGCCTTCCGGAAATAAACAGACGTTGTCACCGGCTTTTAAACTGCGCGTGGTGATGTCCACGATGCGTGGTGCGTGCTGGCGTTTACCGCGTTCGATAAACAATACCTGGCTTTTCTTGGCCAAATAACCAAACACCGGCCAGGATTTTATGTCGGATTTGGCAATGAAGCGCACCGGCAAAATGCTGTTGATAGCATGGATGTCCAGCCAAGAAACGTGGTTGGCCACCAGCATATTATTGCGCGCGGTTTTATACTCAGGCGGCGTTTTTCCATAAACGAGCACGCGCACATTCAAAGCTTGCAAGAGCTGCTGGCACCACCATCGTATCAGCCTTAATTGGCTGGGTTTGTTGCTCATAGGGAAAATGACCGCCGCAATCAACACCCCGATTAAGGTGTGCAGTGTGATGCGGCTTAGCCTAAAGTAGCGAGTGATCCTGCTGGTGCTGGTGCGGTTGCTTATGGACAAATGATTGCTTAATACGGCGTAGCCAGTCAAAAATAATCAACTTATTTTAAAAA
Source organism: Methylotenera sp. (assembly GCA_005791685.1). Lineage (GTDB taxonomy): Bacteria > Pseudomonadota > Gammaproteobacteria > Burkholderiales > Methylophilaceae > Methylotenera. The sequence goes on from SXVG01000092.1 coordinate 2,398, forward strand.
GTGCGCGGCGTATCTGGGGTTGATTTTAGATAGCGGTAACATTACCAGCATATCGGCCGTGTTGAAATAGGGATCCCATGCCGGTTCACCACAAATGTAGGCGCCTAAGCGTAAATAGCCTTTGATTAAGGGTGGGCAAGCCACTTGCATGTCGGTGCGCAAGGCGGGATTTAGCAGAGGGTTGCGTGGGAAGACGCGGTATTCTAGTGGCGCTAAATAATCGTCGGCCAGCTTGGTGTATAAGCTGGCGGCCGCATGGCCACCGTCGTACATGCTGACACTGCCGCAACCTATCATGTATTCGTAATTGTGAATTTGCATGTACTTGGCCAAGCCCGCCCATAACATGGTAATGGTGCCGCCATTGCGGTAATTTTGGTGCACGCAGGCACGACCCACTTCTACCGTGCGGTCAAATAAGTGCGCCAGACGGCTTAAATCGAATTCGCCCGCTGAATAGTAGCCGCCGGCTTCGTTGGCGGCGCTTGGGCTTAAAATGCGGTAGGTGCCTATGACTTGGTTGGTGTCGCTGTCGCGCACAATCAAATGGTCGCAGTATTGATCAAAGCCGTCCACGTCCAAACCGCCTGTGCCTAACAACTGCGCGCCCATTTCTTCGGCAAACACTTTGTAACGCAAGCGTTGTGCCTCTTCTATTTCCACTTGGGTGCGGGCTAGGCTGATGCTTAGGCGGCGTTGGTTGGGCACCGCCAAGTCTATGTGCTTAGCGTTTTCGTTATTGCTTAACGGGCGTATTCTTTGTTTGGCTAACATTAAAGTCTCCTTTTGAATGGAGGAGACTTTAATGCTTACAGATTAAGAACTCGTGACAGAAATGTGACGGTTTATTGACAGGGTTTTGTTAAAGCTTTGGGCCTAATGCGACACGCGTGTGGCACCGCCACTGTCAATCAAGCGTACTTTATCACCGGCTTTAAATGGTTCGTCGGCTTCTTGGACGATGGCAATCAGGCTGCCGTTGTCTAATTTTACGGTGATTTCTAAGGCGTCCTTACGCGTCATACCTTCTTCTATGGCAGCACCAGCTAAGCCGCCGACCACGGCGCCTATGACCGCGCCTATGATGTTGTCGTCGCCCTTGCCTATGCTGTTGCCGGCCACGCCGCCAACCGCTGCGCCAGCGGCTGCGCCTATCGGCGTTTTGGTGCCCTCTAATTTAACGGCACGTACGCTTTCCACTACACCCATGCGCACGGTTTGCACTTTGCGCGCTTCGTCGCGGCTGTAGACGCCGCCCGAATTAGAGCTGGCGCAGGCGCCTAAGATTAAGCTTAATAAAGCCAGGCTGATCAGTTGTGCAGTTTTCATTTTGTGTCCTTTCAAGGTTCGCTCAGGTTTAAAGACCTTGGTTGTCTAGTTTTGTTTCATTCACCAGCGCTTGGGTGTAGATGGCTTCTATCTCGGCGCGGGTCGGCGTGTGATTTTGACCACCACGGCTTTCAATTTTAATGGCGCCCATGGTTGAGGCTAGTCGGCCGCAGGTAGGCCAATCCCAGCCGCGTGCGATGCCATACAGCAAGCCGGCTCGGTAAGCGTCACCGCAGCCAGTCGGGTCGGTGATGCGCATGGCTTTAACGCAAGGAATGTCAAAACACTGACCGTCCGCGTAAATTTGTGAGCCATTGCCACCTAAGGTCACCACCAAGGCTTTCACTTTGGCCGCCAGTTGCGCTAAATTTAAGCCGGTTTTATCTTGGATGATTTGCGACTCGTAATCGTTGACCGCGAGGTAATCGGCCATCTCTATGAATTGCAGCAGTTCTTCGCCGTTAAACATGGGCAAACCTTGGCCGGGGTCGAATAAAAATGGGATGCCGGCCTCAAAGCACTCGCGTGCATGTTGAAACATGCCGTCCCGCCCATCCGGGGCAATGATGGCGAGCGTGACATTTTTGGCGTCTTTCACGCTGTTTTCATGCGAGGCCACCATGGCGCCTGGGTGAAAAGCGGTGATCTGGTTGTCGTCGGTATCGGTGGTGATGAAGGCTTGTGCGGTGAAGGTGCCTGCCACGGTTTTTATGTGGGTATTGGCCAATTTGTTTTGCGTGAGCCAAGTTTGATAACTGGCAAAATCGTCACCCACGGTGGCCATGATGAGCGGATTGCCATCCAGTAATTGCAAGTTATAGGCGATGTTGCCGGCGGTGCCACCAAATTCACGGCGCATTTCCGGCACGTAAAAGGCCACACTGAGGGCGTGAATTTTGTCCGGCAGTATGTGGTTTTTGAATTTATCTTGGAACACCATGATGGTGTCAAAGGCCAGCGAGCCGCAAATAAGGGTATGCATGAAATGTTAGCGTGGTGATTAAATAGGCATTATCTTATTTTTTGCCTGTTGCAGGCAAGCAGATAAGCATGCGGCCCATGGAGCGCGTGGCGGATTAAAAAGGCTTAACCACCACTAAAATCACGATGCCGGCCAGCAAGATAACCGGCACTTCATTAAACCAGCGATACCAAACATGGCTGCGACTGTTTTTATCTTGCTTAAAATCATTAATCAATTTTCCACAATACAGGTGGTAGCCTAGCAGGGCCAGCACCAACATTAATTTGGCGTGCATCCAGCCGCCGCTGATGCCGTAACCTAACCATAAGCAAAAGCCAAACCCCAGCGCTAACAAGGCCAATGGCCACATGAAGCGGTACAGTTTGGCTTCCATCATTTTTAATCTATCCGAACTGGCACTGTCGGTCACCATGGCGTGATTGACCAATAGCCTAGGCAAGTAAAATAAGCCAGCAAACCAGCTGGTGACAAAAATGATGTGCAACGCTTTAACCCATAACATGGTGTAATCCCCTTGATTGCTTAGTGTGGCTGGGCTAATTCACGGTCTAGTAACTGGCCCAAGGCAGTCAAATCCAAGCTGCCCATTGTACGTTGTAAACGCTGGCCTTGCTTATTAAAAATAAAGTGACTGGGCGTGACACCGACGTCGCCAAAAGCCGCACTCATTTCGCCGTAGCCATCGTGCATGACAGGGAAGGGCAGCTTTTTTTGGTTGGTGTAATGGAGCACTTGTGACGGTGGGTCATAGGCCATGGCGACGGCGATCAGCTCGAAGCCTAGGGCGTGGTAACGCTGGTATAACTGAACTAAGCCTGGCATCTCTTGCAAGCAGCTTAGGCAATTGGTTGACCAAAAATTGACCAGCACCAGTTTGCCTTTTAAGTCGGCCATGGCGATTTTTTGACCGCTTAAGGTGGTAAAGGTGACGCTGGGCGCGCGATTGTGTTGGTACAGATTAAGCCCGCCCAAGCCTAACAGTATGGCGGCGATGAGGCCTAAAGCCATTTTTATTAAAGGGGTGCGCATGCGCATAGTCTAACGTATTTTCAGCTAAAATGGCGGGCCAGCAGAGCTGGTGAGGCGCCTTGAACTGGCTTTGTAAATACCCATGTAAGGCTTACGCTTATTTGCCGTGATTCCACATGTTATAATGCCTTTTTCAATAGCCAAGCTATTTATCTAAAAGCCAATGAACGCACCCTTACCTAGCTCTATTGAGTCCATCGAACCGCAAGCGCATCCGCGGTTACGTGAAATTCCATACAACTACACGTCGTTTTCTGACCGTGAAATTGTCATTCGATTTCTTGGTGTAGAGGTTTGGCATGCCTTAAACGAGCTACGCAGTCAGCGTAAAACCGGCCGCAGTGCACGCATGTTATTTGAAGTGCTGGGTGATTTATGGGTGGTGTCGCGCAACCCTTATTTACAAGACGATTTATTAGAAAATCCAAAACGCCGTAAAGCCTTAATCGACGCTTTAAAACACCGCATCGCCGCCATAGAAGAGCGTAATGCTGGCGGCACAGCCAATGCCCAAGTGCAAAAAATGGTGCTGGCGGCACAAAAGGCCATCGCCAAATTTGCCGAAGATTTTCGTCAGACTTACGATTTGCGTAAAAAAGCCTTAAGTAAATTAAGCAAAATTACCCGTAAAGACAATGTGCAGTTTGATGGCTTGGCGCGTGTTTCGCACGTGACCGATGCCACCGACTGGCGCGTGGAATACCCGTTTGTGGTACTGAGCCCGGACTCGGAAAAAGAAATTGCCGCCTTGGTGCGCGCTTGTATAGAGCTGGGCTTGACGGTGATTCCGCGTGGTGGCGGTACCGGTTATACCGGTGGCGCCATTCCCTTAACGCCTATGTCGGCGGTGATTAATACCGAAAAATTAGATCAGCACGGTGGTGTGCAAATGCGCACCTTACCCGGTGTGGCACGGCAAGTGGCGACCATAGAATGCGGTGCCGGGGTGGTGACGCGTCGCGCCATGGAGGCGGCCAGTGACGCGGGTCTTGAGTTTGCTTGTGACCCTACCAGCGCCGATGCCAGCTGCATAGGCGGCAACGTGGCCATGAACGCCGGCGGTAAAAAAGCCGTGTTGTGGGGCACCGCCTTGGATAACCTAGCCTCTTGGCGCATGGTGACGCCGGATGCGCAGTGGATGGAAGTGCAGCGCTTAGACCATAATTTGGGCAAGATACACGACGTAGCCATTGCGCGATTTAAGATCAGCCGCTATGCCGAAGACATGAAGACCTTGTTGGCCGAACCGGAGATTTTGGAAATTGCCGGCCCTAGCTTCCGCAAAGCCGGTTTAGGTAAAGACGTCACGGATAAATTTTTATCTGGTCTGCCTGGCATACAGAAAGAGGGTTGCGATGGCCTCATTACCAGCGCCACTTTTATTTTGCATCGCATGCCCAAGCATGTGCGCACCTTGGCTTTGGAGTTTTTTGGCAACGTGTCCCATGCGGTACCGGCCATCGTGGAAATCAAAGATTATTTAGATGCCACCGCCAAACAAGATCCCTTGGTGTTGATGGCAGGTTTAGAGCACATGGACGAGCGCTACATTAAAGCGGTGGGCTACGCGACTAAGGCGGCCCGTCAGCAACGCCCAAAAATGGTCTTGATTGCCGACATTGCGTCCGACGATGAAAATGCCGTTGGAGCAGCCGCCTCACACATCGTGCGCTTATGCAATGCCCGTAATGGCGAAGGTTTTGTTGCGGTGTCACCGGAAGCCCGTAAAAAATTCTGGTTAGATCGCGCACGCACGGCGGCCATCGCTAAGCATACCAACGCTTTTAAAATCAATGAAGACGTGGTTATACCCTTGCCGCGTTTGGGCGATTATTCAGACGGCATAGAGCGCATTAATATTGAATTGTCGATCAATAATAAGCTGCAATTGTTGGATGCCTTAGAAGAATTCATGCAAGGCGATTTGCCCCTGCAAGCCGATGAAGACGGCAATGCCGATGCGCAAATGGTGGTGGCTAAGCAAGGCATCGCTTTGCAATTGTTGCGTGATTTGCGTGCCCATTGGCGCCTTATATTGCAAAGCTTAGACCAGCCGCTTAGCGTCTTAGGCCAGGTGGCGGACGCGCTTGGGCAATATGAAAATGTGTTCCGCGCCGTGCAATCTTACGACTTACGCATTTCATGGAAGCGTGACATCAAGCGGCCCTTGGCCGACATTTTTGCCGGCCGCGAATACCAGAAAATACTCAACCGTTGCGATGAAATCCACAAAAGCGTGTTGAAGTCACGGGTGTTTATTGCCCTGCACATGCATGCCGGCGATGGCAATGTGCACACCAATATCCCGGTCAATTCCGATGATTACCAAATGATGCGCGTGGCGCATGATGCCGTGGCACGGGTGATGGATTTGGCTAAAGCCTTGGACGGGGTTATTTCTGGTGAGCACGGCATAGGCATCACCAAAATGGAGTTTTTGGCGCCTTCCAGCATTAGCGCCTTTGAAGCCTATAAACAGAAAGTCGATCCGCATGGGCACTTCAATAAAGGTAAGTTGCTGGCCGGTTCTGGCTTGGACAATGCCTACACGCCCAGCTTTGGTTTGCTCGAGCAAGAGTCCATCATTATGGAGCAGTCGGCCATAGGCGACATTGCCGATTCCATCAGCGATTGTTTGCGTTGCGGTAAATGCAAGCCGGTATGCAGCACCCACGTGCCACGGGCTAATTTGTTGTACAGCCCGCGCAATAAAATTTTGGGCACCTCCTTGCTGATAGAAGCGTTTTTATACGAAGAGCAAACGCGGCGCGGCATTTCACTTAAGCATTTTGATGAATTTAACGACGTGGCGGATCACTGTACCGTATGCCACCGCTGTTTAAGCCCTTGCCCGGTAGACATCGATTTCGGTGACGTGTCGGTGGCCATGCGTAATTTCTTGCGTGAACAAGGCAAGAAACAATTTAATCCAGGCACGGCTTTGGGCATGGCTTTCTTAAATGCGACAGACCCGGCCACCATTAAATTGATGCGCACCTTGATGGTGAGCATAGGCTATCGGGCGCAAAATTTTGCGCACGGCCTGGCTAAAAAATTCCATTTATTAAAAGATAAAATCAGGCCGCCGGCCACCGTCGGTAAGCCGGAAATTAGAGCGCAGGTGGTGCATTTTATCAATCGCCCCATGCCGAAAAAGATGCCGACTAAAACTTCGCGTGCGCTACTCGGGCTAGAAGACGATCGCATGATACCGGTCATACGCAACCCAGCCAAAGTGACGGAAGATTCCGAAGCGGTGTTCTATTTCCCAGGCTGTGGTTCGGAACGTTTGTTCTCGAATGTGGGCTTGGCTACCCAAGCCATGCTGTACGAAGTGGGGGCCATCACGGTGTTGCCACCGGGCTATTTGTGTTGTGGTTACCCGCAAACTTCCAGCGGCAATCACGATAAGGGTCAGGCCATTACCACGGAAAACCGGGTGTTGTTCCATAGGGTAGCCAACACGCTAAATTACTTGGACATTAAAACGGTGATCGTGTCTTGTGGCACTTGCATGGATCAATTGCAAAAATACCAGTTTGAAAACATCTTCCCGGGGTGCCGTTTATTGGATATCCATGAGTATTTGATGGAAAAAGACCTGAAGTTGACCGGCATTACTGGCACTAAATACATGTACCACGATCCGTGTCATACGCCCATGAAAACCTATAAGCCGCTGGAGGTGACGAGTAAGTTGATGGGCGCGGAGGTGGCTTTAAATGACCGTTGTTGTGGCGAGAGCGGCACCTTTGCCGTTGCCCGCCCAGACATTGCGACGCAGGTGAAAATGCGCAAACAAGAAGAGCTGGAAAAAGGCATGGGCAAGCTGGGCTTGACCGTGGGCGCGCCTGAGCAAAATGTGAAAATATTGACCTCTTGCCCCAGTTGCTTGCAAGGCTTGTCGCGTTACGGGGACGACACCGGCATAGAAGCGGATTACATCGTGGTGGAGATGGCCAAGCACTTGCTTGGCGCCGATTGGATGCAAGACTACGTGGCCAAGGCGAACCAAGGTGGCATAGAGAAAGTATTGCTTTAAGCCTTAAGGCACGAAGGGCAGGAATATCGCCGTGGCTAAGTTTTGTATGACGCGCGATATCATGCGCTCGGACTTTTCCGACAAAGCCACGGCATACAAATCGGTACGGCCTATCATTTTGCCAAACTCGCGTTCAAAGCTTAGGTTTTTGTCTTTGTCGTTAATCTCGTTGCTGAGCAAATAAAGTTTACCGTTCTCGTCTCTGGCGTTGGACAGTTTCCAGGCGGCGATTTCTATGTTGCGGGCGACGTTGTAAATAAACTGCGGATTGAGCGTGTCATTGATATAAAAATCGCGTTTGCCGCCGTGCGCTTGCAAGAGCATGGTCTGCAAGCCGACGATGAAGGGCAGTACGCGGTCGCCGCTGTAATCCGGTTGGAATGCTAAGAATAGGGCGTCTGTGCCTTGTTTGTTGTCTATTTCTTTAAATTGGTAATGGTGTTGTTGCTCACCGTCCATCACCCAGGTCGCCATTTTTTCTGCATTATCCGTCGTGCTTTTGGCCAGTTCGTGCGGATTGCGCTTGTATAGCTTGATCATCAAGGTGCGCAGGCTCTGTATGTTTTCTGACACTTCCACATCGGCCATGCGATCAAAATCGGTCTTGGCTAATTGGCTGCCTGAACTGCGGTCACTGCGTTCTGGTATGGCTTTACGATCGACCGGACTATTGAGCGTGCAGGCGTTCAAGAGGGCTAGCATTAAGCCTACAAGCCATGCTCGGCCAAATACGGTATTCACGGTTTCTGCACGCCGCGTGATTTAGGGAAAATAACGCTAAACGTACTGCCTACGCCTAATTCGCTGCTAATGTCCAACTTGGCTTGATGGCGTATCAGTATGTGTTTGACGATGGATAAACCCAATCCTGTGCCACCGGTTTCACGGCTGCGACTTTTGTCTACCCGGTAAAAGCGTTCGGTAAGGCGTTCTATGTGTTGCGGGGCGATGCCTATGCCGGTGTCGCGCACAGCAAATACCGGTTGTTTATTTTGCAGTTGCCAACTAATAAATATTTCGCCATGGCCTTTAAGGGTATCTTCTGGCGTGTAGCGTATGGCATTGCTCACGAGGTTGCTAAACACGCTACGCAGTTCATCGATGGATCCTTTGAGATTGAGGCTGGCATCAGCATCCAAGTGAATTTTATGCTGGGCTTTATTTAAGCCTTGGCTCAAGCCTATGGCATCGTTCTGCACGGATTTCAATAGGCTGGCCATGTCAATTTCGCTGTTATCAGGACTGCCGGTATTGCTTTCTATGGTCGATAAGGTGAGCAAATCTTCTATGATGCGGCGCATGCGCACGGTTTGTTCTTCCATCATGCCGAAGTAGCCTTGCAAGTTTGCTGGTACAGCACCTTCCATGTCGCTGAGGGTTTCCAAGAAGCCGCCGACCACGGTGAGTGGCGTGCGTAATTCATGGCTGACATTGGCAATAAAATCGCGGCGCATGACGTCCACTTTTTCCAACTGGGTCATGTCGCGGCTGATGAGTAATTTTTGGTTATTGGCAAGTTTGATCAGTTGTACGTCTAATACCAGCTCGGGATTGCGCCAAGATTTTAATTTAAACGGCTCGTCGTATTTTTCATTGTACAAATAGGCAATAAAGCCACTGTCACGGATTAAATTAACGATGGGTAGGTTTTTGTCGGTGCGTAAATCCAGCCCCAATTGCTGCTCTGCATTCGTCGTACACCATTCAATTTCGTTGCTGGCGCCCAATATCACCAAGCCATCTGGCATGGCACTGGTGGCCAAATTGAAGCGTTCTAAGGCGGCGTTGAGTTGGGTTTGGTTGAATTTATTATTGCGTTCGTACTTGAGCAATACATTGAATAAATCTTCCCACAAGCCATAACCATCCGGTATGGTTTTGAGATCGGGCTTTTTAAACCAAGTTTGCAGTTGGTCTAGCCAAAAAATGTGGTTGGCCAAATAGACTAGCAGGCCGCCAGAAAATACCAATAAGGCGCTGGTGGCGCTGCTGATCAGCCAGACAAAAAGGCAGATGAGCAGAAGTGCAGAAATAAAGGAGCCGGCTTTCCAACGGATATTTTGCACAGGTGGTTTTTTCAATAAATTGACGTACCCGATTATAACGAGGAATGGCCACAACGGAAATGGTTTATCCGCGCCACAATCTGATTAGTGGCGCAGTTTAAGCCATTAGTCACTTTTGCTGGATAGTCGGTAACCCGCACCGCGCACTGTTTGTATCAGGTCTTCATGCCCGGAAACGGCCAAGGCATTGCGTAGTCGCCTGATGTGTACGTCTACCGTGCGATCTTCCACAAACACACGGTCACCCCATACTTTATCCAATAACTGGCTGCGAGTATGCACGCGTTCGGCATTGCTCATAAAGAAATGCAGCAGTCTGAATTCGGTGGGGCCCAAATCGATATTTTTTTGCCCGCCGCTAACGCGATGCGTGCTGGGATCCAACAGCAGGCCGCTGACTTCTATCGGGTCGTCGGTCATTTGCGGGGCACGGCGACGTAGCACGGCCTTAATTCTGGCATTCAGCTCACGTGGGCTAAACGGTTTGGTCACGTAGTCGTCGGCGCCCACTTCCAAGCCGCGGACTTTGTCGTACTCATCGCCGCGCGCGGTGAGCATGATGATGGGGATGGATTTGGTCTGTGCGTCGGATTTTAATTTACGGGCAAATTCCAAGCCATTCATGCCCGGCAACATCCAGTCTAACAAGATCAGGTCAGGTATGGTTTCGCGCATTAAATTTTGCGCTATTTCTACGCTGAGCGCACGTATGGCATTGTGCCCAGCTTGGGTGATGTTGAGCGCAAGCAATTCCTGTATGGCCGGTTCATCTTCTACGACTAGTATATTGGCTGGCATAGTGCTTCCTTAGGTTTAGGACGGTTATTCATGACAGGCAGTTTATGACTTATATATGAACTATTTATGACAGATAGTAAATGTTTGTTTAAGTAAATTGCCATTTTTTTTGATTTGTTACACTATGTTACATATTCACCGGGTGTGAAAATAAAAAATAGACGAAAGAGGAATGTATGGCCAGCTTTTTATCTAAAGAACACATTATTGCCAAGCCGGATTTCAACCGTTGGTTGGTTCCGCCAGCAGCCCTGGCGGTGCATTTGTCCATAGGCATGGGTTATGGGTTCAGTGTATTTTGGAAGCCTTTGGGCAATGCATTAAAGGCTGCGGATGGCACACCACTTAAGGCGTGTGCGGCAGGCGCGACCACTTTTTCAGATAAATTAGCCGGCACGGCCAAGGCTTTATTTGCCACCGATTGCAATTGGACGCAGTTTGATTTGGGTTGGATGTTCACCTTGTTTTTTGTCTTGCTCGGTTGTTCGGCCGCTCTTTGGGGCGGCTGGCTGGAACGTGAAGGTCCGCGTAAAGCCGGTTTGGTGTCCATGCTGCTATGGTGTGGCGGTTTGCTTATTTCCGCTTACGGGATCTATGTGCACCAGCTCTGGCTCATGTGGTTAGGCAGTGGCGTGATAGGCGGCATAGGCTTAGGCTTGGGTTATATTTCACCGGTGTCGACCTTGATTAAATGGTTTCCAGATAGGCGTGGCATGGCCACCGGCATGGCGATTATGGGTTTTGGCGGTGGGGCCATGATAGGCTCGCCACTGGCCACCAAATTGATGGCCTATTTTGCCACGCCGACCAGCATGGGCGTGTGGCAAACCTTTGTGGCGCTGGCAGCGATTTACTTTGTGTTTATGTTATGGGGCGCGATGGGCTACCGCGTGCCACCCAGTGGGTGGCAGCCGGCCAATTGGACGCCGCCCGCGGCCAAAGCCAATGCCATGATTGCCGCCCGGCACGTGCACCTTAAAAATGCCCACAAAACCCCGCAGTTCTGGTTGCTGTGGTTGGTCTTGTGCATGAATGTGTCAGCCGGCATAGGCCTGATAGGCGCGGCGGCACCCATGTTGCAAGAAACCTTTGGTGGCGCGCTATTAGGTTTGCCTAATTTAAGCTACGCCGACATCAAGCAAGACGAAGCCTTGACCGTGGCCGCCGCCGCGGTCGGTGCCGGCTTTGTTGGATTGATATCCTTATTCAATATTTTTGGCCGTTTTGCTTGGGCCACCTCATCGGATAAATTAGGCCGTAAACGCACTTACACGATTTTTTTCGTGTTGGGCGCCATCATGTATTGCACCGCCAGTTATGTGGCTGGGTTTAAATCCCTGGCCTTGTTTGCCGCTATTTTCTGTGTGATTGCTTCCATGTATGGCGGTGGCTTTGCCACCATCCCAGCCTATCTGGCCGATATGTTTGGTACCCAGTTTGTCGGCGCCATACACGGTCGTTTGCTGACGGCTTGGTCAACCGCGGGTATTCTAGGGCCAGTGGTGGTGAACTATTTGCACGACACCAGGTTGGAAGCTAACGTGCCCTTTGAGCAAATCTACGCGCCTATTTTCATGGTGCTGGCCGCCATGTTGGTGGTGGGTTTTGTTGCCAATTTATTGGTTAAGCCGGTGGCAGAAAAATACTTTATGAGCGATGCCGAATTGGCGGCAGAACGTCAGTTGGCGCATGAAAAATCGTTGCCAGCCAGCGCTGCTAAGGCCGCCCCGTCTGCGCCAATGGCAAAATCATCTGGCATGGTGATTATGGCCTGGGCCTTGGTGTTAATCCCCATCAGTTACGGGGTATGGAGCACCGTACAAAAAGCTTGGATCTTATTTCATTAAGGCGAGTGGCTAATATGCGGTAAAATAGCGGCATTGTTTAATGTGATTAGAGGATAGGCCGTGCGGGAAATTGAAAAAAACTTAGATGGCAAAGGGCTGCAAATAGGCGTGGTGCTGTCTAGATTTAATAGTGATATAGGCGATGGTTTGCTCAGCGCGTGTAATGCTGAGCTGCTCAAATTGGGTGTGGCCAGTGCCGATATTACCGTGGTGACGGTGCCAGGGGCATTGGAAACACCCTTGGTTTTGCAACACATGGCCATGAGCGATAAATTCGATGCCTTGGTTGCCTTGGGCGCCATTATCCGTGGTGAAACCTACCATTTTGAAGTGGTGGCGAACGAGTCGGCACGGGGCATTTCCGAAGTGCAATTCAATAGTGGCATTCCTGTTGCCAATGCGGTGTTAACCACAGAAGATGACGATCAAGCGATTGCACGAATGCAGGTAAAAGGTGCGGAAGCGGCACAAGTGGCGGTTGAAATGGCTAATTTGATTCGAGCACTGTGATGGCGATTACCGTGAACAGTCAGGCAAAAAAACCGGCGGCTAAGTCCGGCGCGGTCCAAGGCGGTAGGGCTAAGTCCAGCGGCGTCAAAAACCGGCGCAAATCCCGTGAGTTGGTGCTAAAAGCCGTTTACCGTGGCATGCTCAATGCCTCAACGGCCACGGCGGTGTATAAAGACATGGCAGAAGACCCCGATTACAACAAGGCCGATGAAGCTTATTTTAAATCCTTGCTGGAATCGGTTAACGCCCACATGGCTGAGCTAGATGCCAAGATGGCGGATTTTATCGATAGAAAAATCACGGAATTAAGCCCCATCGAACACGCTATTTTGCGTATATCAGGCTGCGAATTGATGTTTGACCAGAGCATTCCTTACCGAGTGGTGATCAACGAAGGCGTGGAGTTGGCCAAGTTGTACGGTGGCATCGATGGCCATAAGTACATCAATGGCGTGTTGGATAAATTGGCCGCCAACGTGCGTTCAGCCGAAATGCAGGCCTAAAACGCAGTATTTATTTCAGCGTGTGGCTTTTGCAGCCAAGGGCATCGCAACTTAAATAGCCGCCTTGTTCGTACCAATCCCCCAATACCCAGCGCGTGATGGCATGGCCGTCCAAGCTTAACTCTTGGCGCTGCGGTCTGTGCGTGTGGCCATGAATGAATAGCTTGGGGTAATGCTGCTCTTGTAGTAACTGCTTAAGCGCCAGCGGATTGACGTCCATAATGGCGCTGGCTTTGTGCGATTTCTCTTGTTCACTGCGCGCCCGCATACTGGTAATTTGCGCTTTTCTAGTGGCCAAGGGCTGTTGTAAAAAATCGTTTTGCCACTTTTTCTCACGGACTTGTAAGCGGAAGGCTTGGTAGTCCACATCATCACTGCACAGCGCATCACCATGGCTAATGAGGGTGGTTTGACCGTGTAGATTAATTAAACAGGGATCGGCTAATAAGGTGAGCTTGGCTGCGGCACAAAATTCATGGCCTATTAAAAAATCGCGATTGCCGTGCATAAGATAGAGCTTAACCCCACCGTCAGCTAACTGCCGCAAACCCTCTACGATGGGCTGATGGCTGGCCATGTCGTCATCGCCCGCCCAGTATTCAAATAAATCACCTAAAATATACAGGGCACGGGCTTGGGTCGCCGTGCTCTTGAGAAAGGCTAAAAAAGCCTGAGTGATGTGCGGTCTGTCCTGGCACAAATGCAAATCGGAGATAAACAGGTCCGCTTTGCTTACCCCTGTATCATCCCCGATTTTATTCAACATAGGCTAAGCGCCTTGGCTTACGTGCTGATGCTTAGCAGCGCGTCGCGCTTTCAATGATGACATTTTCCACCGGCACATCTTGATGGCCTTGGCGTGTGCTGGTGGCTACTTTTTTGATTTTATCCACGACGTCCATGCCGGCCGTGACTTTGCCAAACACACAGTAACCCCAACCACTGCTGCTAGGTGCGCTGTAGTTTAGAAAGTCATTGTTGTTGACGTTGATAAAGAATTGGTTGCTGGCTGAGTGTGGCGCGGAGGTGCGTGCCATGGCGATGGTGTAGGGCTCATTGGCCAGTCCATTGTCGGCTTCATTTTTAATTTCGTCGGCCGAGGCTTTTTGCTGCATAGCGGTGTCAAAACCGCCGCCTTGTATCATGAAGCCGTTGATGACACGGTGAAAAATCGTGCCGTTATAAAAGCCGCTGTCCACGTATTGCAAGAAGTTAGCCACGCTAATCGGGGCTTTTTCTGCGTTGAGTTCTAAAGTAATTTCGCCAAAATTGGTAAGTAGTTTAACCACAATGTATCCTTAATAAAAAGTCGTCGTAAAAAATGTATTGTGCCGCTAGAAATGACAGCGGCTTATTTGTTGAGTTTGATTTGCAGTATCCGTACCGTGGCTCTGGGTACATCGGCATAAGGCCCCACATTCATGGTCGGGCTGGCGCCAATTTCACGCACCACGTCCATGCCTGTTAGCACGCGGCCGAACACGCAATAGCCGATTAATTCAGGATCGTCCCCTTGATAATTAAGCGGCAGGTTGTTTTCTAGGTTGATAAAAAATTGCGAGGTGGCTGAATTTGGATCATTGGTTCTGGCCATGGCGATGGTGCCGGGCTCATTTTTTAAACCATTAGCGGCCTCGTTAGCAATGGGGGCTAAGTTTTGTTTTTCTGCCATGTCTGCAGTAAAGCCGCCGCCTTGTATCATGAAGCGGTTAATGACGCGGTGAAAAATTGTGTCTTTATAAAAGCCGCTGTTCACGTATTGCATGAAATTGGCCACGGTTTTGGGGGCTTTTTCTGGGTAGAGCTCGATCAGGAAATTGCCTCGATTGGTTTCAAATAGGACTTGTGGGTTGGCTGCTAGGGCGAAGGGGCTGGTAAACAGGCTGACCGTGAGTAGGCTGACTAAGATAAAAAAACGCGCTTGCATGGGGATCCTTAAAATTAAACTCTTGCGTTAAGTGGTGCCAGCCTATACGGCAGCTGGACTGGATGGACAGTGGATTTAAGCAGCGCCTTCGGAGATGATTTTCCAGTCACCATTTTCCTGTATCCAGTATTGGCGTTTTTGCATTTTATTGCTCAAGTGCGCGCTTTTAAAATCTTGCGTAAAATCGACCACGACCAATTTTTTGTCGCTGTCTGGGTAGGCAAACATACTGATGTTAGACAAGGCGATGCTCACCTCGGGTTTGTTTGCCTGCACTCTGAATTTATGCTCGGCCCATTGTTGGTAGTTGATGCCATTGTTGTTAAATGCCTGCGAGTAGTGCGACAGGTATTGCTGCGTGTCTTGGGAGCGCCAATCCTTAAGCCAGTCGTCCATAGCTATTTGCAGGCTTTGCGCTTCGGCGTCGTTGCCCTGCTTGGCTACCCAACTTAAATTGTTGGCAATGATGATGGGGGTTTTACCGGTTTGCAGTATGGGCCCCAAGCTTTTTAAATCTTGATTGCTTAAGACCAAGCAACCGTCGCTGGCGCGAGGTGGGCGACTGTAGGTGTCACTGGCCGTGCCGTGCAACCAAATGCCAGAGCCACCTCGGTTGTGCCTTACATCCCATTCGTTGGGGTAATTTAGTGGGTAAGCACCTTCGCCATACATGTCGGCCAAGGGCTGGGTGAGTTTTTGTTTGGCAAAATACACGCCTATGGGCGTGCGTTTGTCGCCTTCGGTTTTTTTATCCACGCCATTTTTGCCCAAGGTGACGTAATAGTCTTTTACGTAACTTAAGCTGCCCGCGTTGTTTTTGTATAAATACAAGCGAGACTTATCGGTGTCCACCACGATGACATGGCCTTGCTGGTCATTGGGGGCCAGTAGTAAGTTGGGCGCGCTGTCGGCATGTTGCTTGGACAAATAGTGCTCAATGCGTACCCGCGCTTCCGCTTGCAAATCTTCAATCGCTTCAGTTTGATTGGCGTCGGCGCTGCCAAAAGTTTGCAGTTGTTGGGCTTGCGCCATCAGCAAGTCGCCACGTACTAGGTAAGCCAGTTTAAAATTGGGGACGGTTTTAATCAGCTCATCAACCGTGTTAAGGGCTTGTTGATGTTTGCCTTGGGTGATTTCCAGCAAGCTTTTGGCGAGCAAGTTTTCGGCTAAGTCGGTTAAGCTATTTTGCTTGGCTTGAAACAGTTTGCTGAAGCTGTCGCTATTGATGGCCGTGGCATTCCACGGCATCAAGGTAACGGCCGTTAAAAGTGCGTAGGTTAAGCTTTTATTCCAGTGTATCAATGAACACCTTATCCTAAAAAAAGTTACATCAAGAAGCAAATGGGCGCAAGTGGTGCTGAGGCTTAAAGCCCATTAATTGCTGGCATTCTCTTGTTGGATGTACCAATTGTCGCCTTCTTTTTTCATGATCAGCGTTTTAGTTGTGTGTATGGGTTTGCCGTCGGCACGGTAGCTTTGTTTAAAGCGCACTTTGGCATTATTGCTGTCGTTTAACGTGATTTGGATGTTGGCCAAGCTCACGCTGATTTTAGACGGCCGGTTAATGCGCTCTTTACGTTGCTGTTCCCATGCTTCACGACTCAGGCCTTTGGCAGGCTGGAAGCTGGCGCCGTAGCTGGCAAAATAGCGCTCTAGGTTTTTGCCTGACCAAGCTTGAGCCCAGTTATTGACCGCTTCATTTACACCGTCTTCGGCGTTTTTAGCCGGCTCGGCGCTGGTTTTTTTTGTTTCGGCGACCACCGCTTTAGCGTCTGTTTTGACAACTTCTTTAGCCGCTATGGTGGTTTTATTGCCGGTGCCAAACAAATCTTTAATCAAGGATAACTTGCCTTGTGCGCGGGTGTTGCTGGTGTCGAGTTGCAGCGCTTTGTCGTAGGCTTCGGAGGCCATGCGCGCATAAATATCGCCTAGGTTCTCATGCGCGGTAGCATAGCTAGGATGGGTTTTGATGGCGGTTTCTAAGGCTTTTCTTGCCTTGTCGAACTGACCTTGGTCGGCATACAGCACCGCTAGGTTGTTGTAGGGTTCGGGTAAATTAGGGAATTTTTCGGTGACTTCGGTAAAAATCTTGATGGCTTCATCGCGGCGACCTTGTTCGGCCAATAAAACGCCTTTCATGAATAAGGCTTGGGCATTTTTTGGGTTGTTACCAATGTAAGCGTTTAATTTATCGATGGCTGCGGCCGTTTGACCTTGATCGGCCATTTGTGAGATGTCTTTAAGCTCGTCGGCATGCGCTGTGGGCAGGCATAAGCTGAGTGACAAAATCACCACGGACTGAGCGACGGCGGCATTTAGCAGGGCAATAAATTTGTTCATTGTGATATACTTTTTCGGTTAAGTAACAAAGCGTAATTCTATCAACAGCCTAGCTAACATCCAATAGCTCAATTCGGTTTATTGCTATATATTTCGCATTAACTGGCTAATTGCGCACTTAATTTAACTCAATAACTGGCTAAATTCACCCTAAAACCCTTACAACCGTCAGATTATGCTAAAAATTTACAACACTCTCGCTCGTGAAAAGCAAGTATTTACCCCTATCGTGGCTGGCAAAGTGAGCATGTATGTATGTGGCATGACGGTTTATGACTACTGCCATTTGGGCCATGCTCGGGTGATGGTGGTGTTTGATGTGGTCAGTCGCTGGTTGCGCGCCAGTGGCTACCAGGTCAAATACGTACGCAATATTACCGACATTGAC
>SXVG01000015.1 GCA_005791685.1 Methylotenera sp.
GAATAAATGTTGGAACATCACTGGGTCACCGCCACCGGCCGCATCAAAGAAGTGCGTACCAAAATGACGGTCTGTTAACAACATGGTCACGGCACCGGCTAACACAGGAATGGTGGCGACCAACAAGAAAGCAGTAATCAACCAACCCCAAGCAAACAATGGCATTTTCATCAAAGTCATGCCAGGCGCGCGCATATTGAATAGGGTCACAATAACGTTGATAGAACCTAACACAGAAGAAATACCCAATAAGTGCACGGCAAAAATAGCAAAGTCAACGCCTATGCCGCCTTGCACAGATAATGGTGGGTAGAAAGTCCAACCGGTTGCTAGCGCACCGTCACCGATACCAAATAGGGCCAGGGTGAACGGTAGGGTTAGCAAAATAGCGGAAGGCGGCAACAACCAGAAACCCCAGTTATTCAAACGTGGCAAAGCCATGTCTGGCGCACCGATTTGCAATGGAATCATCCAGTTAGCAAAGCCAGTAGCCGCAGGCATCAAGGCCGCAAAAATCATGATTAGCGCATGCACGCCTATCAGCTGATTAAAGAACTCCGGGTTAACCAATTGCAGGCCGGGTTGAAATAACTCAGCACGTATACCCAAAATCATGGCCCCGCCAACAAAAAACATAATCATGGCAAAGGTTAAATACATCGTGCCTATGTCTTTGTGGTTGGTGGTGGTTAGCCAACGCATAATCCCCGTTGGGTGTTCAGCATGCTCATCATGATGCGCTACTGTTGTTGTACTCATTACCTTCTCCTAATTGCTCAAACTAAATCATTAATTAATGTTGATTCAACTTCTATTCACTTACTGACGAGCGGCTTTTACTTGTGCCGGTTGCAACACATCACCCACGCTGTTGCCCAAAGCATTTCTTTCGTAGGTAATCACAGCCGCGATTTCGGTGTCATTGAGTAGGGCTTTCCAACCTGGCATCACACGAATACCATTTAATACGCGGTCTAAATGGCCGTCTTTTAAGTATTTACCGTCGGCATCAAAAATCGGCCCAGTGGCCACTTTACTGCCAGTTAAAGCTGGGAAAGCAGGCGGTAAACCGGCACCAGACACTTGGTGGCATACCGCACAGTTTTTCTCGTAAACGGCCTTACCTTCGGCGACCAATTCGTCTTTGGTCCATTCTTTGTCGGCACCGGCAGAAGCCTTGGCCAACTCTTCTTTTTTAGCCGCTACCCACACCTTGTATTCTTCCATGGGCACAGCGTCCACCACCACAGGCATGTAGCCATGGCCTTTACCACACAATTCTTTACATTGACCGCGGTAAGTGCCGGCTTTATCCACTTGCACCCATGTTTCACGGATGAAACCTGGCACGGCTAAGCGTGAAGAACCAAATTGCGGCACCCACCAGTTATGCATCACATCGGTGGCGGTCATCAAAATACGTACTTTTTCGCCGACCGGCAACACCAAACGGTTATCCACCTCTAACAAGTATTGCTCGTCTTTCTTACCCTCAAAGCCTTTATCGGTTTGCTCTTTAGGTGTGGATAGGTTGCTGACAAATTTAATGCCTTTGGCATCACCGTCCATGTATTCGTATTGCCAACGCCATTGTGAGCCCGTCACTTTAACCACCATGGTGGCTTTATCACGGGTGTCTTCCATCATCACCACGCTGTGGTAAGCCGGAATGCCCATGATGACAAAGTCTATCAGTAACAAAATGGCAAACGGCACCAAGGTCCAAAAAATTTCTACCGCGGTAGAGGGCGCATGATCCTTAACTGGCTTGAAGTTTTTGCTTTTTCTGTGGGCAAAAATAGAGTAGATCATGATGGCCAACACCACAAAGAAAATAGCCATTGAAATGAGCATAAATTTATTGTGCACATGCAATGTGTCTAAAGCCATGGGGGTGACTGGCTCTGGGAAATTCCAGGCATAATCAGCTTGCGCAGCGACGGACGCTAACATGGCTGACAAAGCTAAACTAATTTTTGTAAAACCTCGCATAAAACTTACTCCAAAACTAAATTAATTAATATTTTTTAATTTTTGTCTGAGGTCCCGCGCCAACTGGCCACGCTGCTCATCGTTTATAAAATTTCGACCAAACTCCACTTCATTGCCATGCGAACCTATAAAAAGTGCACACTTACCATTACTGCCTTTTATCGTTGCTACGTCACGCACATTGACTTGTGCCCAGTAGCGCTGAAAAACCGTTGTCGTTGTTTCCTTGACGTTTCTTTTTTCTACCACGATACGATCGTCTTCTATCGTAATGCTGTCAAAATCATCCGCATGCAAATAAACCGTGTGGAAAGCATAAGCAAAAGCCAAAATTTCCAATCCAGCAAACGGCAATACCAACCATGCGCCTATATGCAAAAAGCCTAATGCTACCAGCAAGGCTATACCTGCTATAACTGCCAGCAACTTAACACTGCCGGCTACCGACAATGAATTATTGGGTCTTGCAATGATGGTATAACCCAAATCCGCTACTGCCATACACGGCCCTTAATCGAAAAACTTAAAGCCCTTAGGAATTAAAATTCTTAGAAAATTTAAGCAGGAAATAGCCAGCGAAAAATGCCACTTTTAAACTTTTCTTAGCATGCTTTACCATGCGACAATTTGACGCAGAGCAAAAATACCACGAAAAGGAATTTGGCTCAAGGAAAAGTTACATTTTTGTAACATTCCCATCACGTAAGCAGCGTATAAGTGTGCCTATATTTTGTCAGTCTGATTTTGACTTATAGGGGCGAATATGCCACTATTTAGGCCTTAAGCGATGCAAAAAAAACGCATGGCCATGCAGGTCTACCACGCACTCAATTTAGGTAAACACACACTCATTAATCACCATGCCCACGCTTAACCACTCAAAAAAATCCAAGCTAATCTATGGCAAGCGCAATAAAAAATAAAAATTCAGCTAAGTCGGCGTCAACTACGCCATACGACCTTGTCATCATAGGCGCTGGCCCCAGCGGCTTATCGGCAGCGGTGCGAGCCAGTGAGCAAGGCTTGAGCTACGTGTTGCTAGAGGCCGAACAAGCGCCTGCTAACACGGTACGTCATTACCAACGTGGCAAATTAGTCATGTCCGAACCACGCGGCTTGCCCATGCGCAGTTCCTTGCCGTTTAGCGCGGCTTCGCGGGAAACGGTATTGCAGACATGGGAAAAAACCATGGCTGAGCATAAGCTCAATGTGCACTATGGGGCAAAAGCCACAGGCATCACCCAGCAAGCAACCGGATTGCTGGTGCAGTTAACCGACGGCGAAAATTTAAACACTAAAAATGTGGTGCTGGCCATGGGCGTGCAGGGCAACTTGCGTAAACTCGACATTCCCGGCGACGACTTAGCGCAAATTCAATACCAGTTAGATGATCCCGATGCCTACCAAAACGAAACCATAGTGGTCATAGGTGGCGGCGACAGCGGCGTAGAAAATGCCCTCGCCTTAACGGCTCGCAATCAAGTCATCATTTTGAATCGGGCGGAAGACTTCAGCAATTGTAAAGACAGCAACCTCAGCCAATTAACCGACGCCAGAAAGCGTGGGGTACTGGACTGGTTGCTGGAAACCAAGCCGCAATCCATAGAAGCCAATGCTAGGGGTGATTTTCCCATTACCGTGTTTGCCAATACCCCAAATGGCGTGGAGCGCATTCCCTGCCACCGCGTCATCGCCAGGCTAGGCGCCTTATCCTCACGGCCGTTACTGGAAAGCTTTGGCGTGGGCTTTTCCACGCCTGATTTGTATGCGCTACCGCAATTGTCCTCACGCTACGAATCCAGCATACCCGGCGTCTACGTGATAGGCGCTTTGGCCGGCTACCCGCTCATCAAGCAAGGCATTAATCAGGGCTTTGAAGTCATAGAGCACATCTTAGGCAAGCCGGTTGAGCCGGCGGACAGCCCCTTATTACGTGAGAAATTTGCCAGCTTTTGCTCAGACCGCGGCATAGACGATGTCTTAGAGAAAATACGCAAAAGCGTGCCTTTGCTGGCCATGCTGAGCAGCTTGCAATTGCGTGAACTGGTGCTGGAAAGCAACATTTTATTGCCGCAAGCCGGCGAGGTGATTTTTAAACGCAACGACTACAGCACCACCTTCTTTTTTATTGTGGAAGGTGAATTGGACGTATTAATAGACGACGATGATGTGCCCGACGGCCACCTAAAAGCCGGTGAGTTTTTTGGTGAACTGGCCTTGGTGTCCGGCCGTCGTCGTGCCGGCACGGTGCGCACTACGCAAGCCTGCGTATTAATTGAAACGCCTAAACGGGTCATGCAGAAACTGGTTGATTCGGTGCAATCCATGCGCCGCATCTTAAATGAAGTGGCGATTAAAACCATCGTTCATTTGTGCATAGGCTTATCACTGAGCGAAAAAGATTTAAACGACGTGGCCAATAACGCTACGCTAAAAAGCTATGCGGCCGGCGAAGAATTATTCCACGAAGGCGACGAGGCCGATGGCCTTTACCTCATACAAAGTGGCTCGGTCACCGTTTCACACATGATAGGTGGCCGCGAAGTGGTGTTGTTTTATGTGGCGGCCGGCCACTACGTAGGCGAAATGTCCTTGGTCTCGGGTGAGCCACGTTATGCCACGGTGCGTGCAGCGATTGCCACGGAGGCGGTATTCATAGAAGCCACGCGCATGCGTGACATCATTGCGCGCAATCCGGAGATACGCGGCGAATTGGATGCGCGCTATTTGCAGCATTTGCAAGACCAGGAAAATCGCCAGCAACTGGAAACAGCGTTTGACAGCAATCAATTGACTGGTACGCCATCTAGCCCGTCCAATTTGATTTCTTTCTTAATCCAACAAGGCGTGGGTGAAGCCACCGACGTATTGCTGATAGACGAATCCTTGTGCGTGCGTTGCAACCATTGCGAGCAAGCCTGCGCCGACACCCACGGTGGCGCCACCCGTTTAGACCGCGATGCCGGCCCTATTTTTGCCAACATCCGCGTGCCCACCTCCTGCCGGCACTGCGCGCACCCGC
>SXVG01000093.1 GCA_005791685.1 Methylotenera sp.
GCGAAACGGGCTTAAACTTAGGGCATCAATTAACCCGCTTGGGCTTTGTCAGCGCCGCCACCGTGCGCGATGTTATTGCCAATAGCTTGGGCTATGGCAGCATTGATTTAGCGCATATCGTCGCCGACCCGGTCGCCTTAAGTTTAGTCCCACAAGCGCTGGCACGGCGCTATCATTTACTCCCAGTAGCTTACCAAGCCGAGACAGACACGCTCACACTGGCCATGGCCGATATGTTTAATCTGCTGGCACTGGATCAATTGCGCGCCAGCTTTAACCGTCCCATACAAATTCATCCCTTGCTGGCAGCTGAAGCGCAACTAGAAGAATGCATAGATCAGCTTTATGGCTATGAATTGTCGGTGGATGGCATTTTGCATGAAATTGAAACCGGTGAAATTGATTACACCAGCTTGCATGCTGGGCGGGATGAATACACCCATCCCATCGTTCGCTTAGTCGGCGCTTTATTAATGGATGCGGTCAAACATAAGGCCTCCGACATCCACTTTGAGCCCGAGCTATCGTTCTTGCGCATACGCTATAGAGTGGACGGGGTGTTGCAACAGATTCGCAGTTTGCATAAACACTATTGGGCGGCGATAGCGGTTAGACTTAAAGTCATCAGCGGTCTGGACATTGCTGAGACGCGGGCACCACAAGACGGCCACTTGAGCATGCATTTATGTGGCCGACCCATTGATTTCCGAGTTTCCAGCCACCCAACTCTGCATGGCGAAAATATCGTGTTGCGCGTATTGGATAGAGAAAAATCCATCATCCCCATGCAACAGTTAGGCTTGGCGACTGAAAGTTTGCTTGAATTAAAAACCATGATGGGCAGACCAGAAGGCATCGTCATTTTCACTGGCCCAACCGGCAGCGGTAAAACCACCATGCTCTATTCTTTGTTATCGCTAGTTAACACGGAAGCCGTCAACATCATGACCTTGGAAGACCCGGTTGAATACCCCGTCAGCATGATGCGTCAAACGTCAGTGACCGAAGTCAATAAAGTGGATTTTGCCAACGGCATACGCTCCATCATGCGGCAAGACCCCGACATTATTTTGGTCGGCGAAATCCGCGATGAAGATACCGCCAGCATGGCTTTTAGGGCGGCCATGACCGGCCACCAAGTGTTCACCACGCTACACACCAATTCTGCGCTAGGGGTTTTCTCTAGGCTGGCGGATATAGGCGTTTTACCGGACATTTTAGCTGGCAACATTATCGGCGTGGTCGCCCAACGCCTGGTCCGCGTCTTGTGTCCCCATTGCAAAACGTCCCGCCCAGCGAATGCCGCTGAACGTAAACTATTGCGACTCAATGACACGGATAAACAGCAAATTTTTAGTGCCAGTGGTTGCCATGAATGCCAGCAACATGGCTACCGTGGACGCATGGCGCTTATTGAATTGCTACGCATAGACAGCGACTTGGATGCACTCATTGCCCGTCGCGCCCATTTAGATGAGTTAGAAAAAATGGCGCGCAGCAAGGGTTTTGTCACTCTGGCCGAAGACGGCATACGTCGGGTTTTGCAAGGCCATACCAGCTTAGCCGAAGTCATGCGGGTGATAGACCTCACGAAGCATGGCCCTAGGCTAACGCCATGAGCACCTTTAACTACAAAGCGGTGGATGCATTAGGCCATTACGCCAACGGTCAGATGCACGCGCAAAATGAAATTGACTTGGAAATGCGTTTAACGCGCATGGGCTTAGATTTAATCAGCGTTCACCGTCCAAGCGCCATCCTCTCCTGCTTAAAGCGCCACAAAGTCAGGCAAAAAGATTTGCTACTATTTTGCTTTCAAATGCACCAGCTAAGCCATGCCGGCATTCCCTTACTCAACTGCTTAAATGACCTGCAAAGCAGTCATGAGAACCCTTATTTCCAGCACCTCATCGCCGCCCTGAGCGTCGAATTGGAAACCGGCAAAACCCTTTCGCAAGCCATGGCCCAACACCCAACAGTGTTCAATACGGTATTTATTAGCCTAGTGCATGCCGGCGAACAAACCGGGCAATTGCCCTTGGTATTTAATCAGCTATTTAACACCTTGCGCTGGCAAAATGAGCTGCTCTCACAAAGCAAGAAGCTACTCGCTTACCCAAGTTTCGTGGCATTGGTGGTGCTAGCTACGCTGGCTTTTCTAATGGCTTATTTAGTGCCGCAGATGGCGGCTTTTTTACACAACATGGGGCAAACTTTGCCGCTAAACACCCGCTTGTTAATCGCCTTATCCGACGGATTCGTCCAGTATTGGTGGTTGCTATTGAGTCTGCCGCTACTAACAATGGTTGGGCTTAGCTACCTCATGCATAGCAGCGCGGCCATGCGCTACCGATTCGACTACCTTAAACTACATTTGCCCATTAGCGGCGCCATCGTGCAAAAAATAATCATGGCGCGATTTAGCCGTTACTTTGCCCTGATGTACCAAACCGGCATCCCCATTTTAGATGCCTTACAAATGAGTCAAGAACTAGTCGGCAATCAAGTGGTGGCCAAAGCCCTTAGCCAGGTCCACGCACAAATCAGTGGCGGAGAGGCCATGAGTGAAAGTTTCAATAATGCCGGCTTGTTTCCAAAATTAGTGGTGCGCATGATCAAAGTCGGCGAGAGCAGTGGCGCCTTGGATAAATCACTGTTCACCATCAGTCAATTTTACGATCAAGAAGTCCATGACGCGCTACAAAGTTTGCTGAAGTTAATCGAACCGCTACTCACCGTGGTCTTGGGCTTGCTATTGGGCTTCATCATGTACTCCGTCTTGGGTCCGGTTTATGACTCTTTCAGCCAACTTAAAATTTAACAGGTCGCGCCACACCTATTTGAAACTGCCCCATGCTTAATAGCCACGCCACAAAATTAATTCTTTATGCTAATCAGCAGCAACTGTTGGCAGGGGTTTTCTTAAACAGAAAATTACAAAGTCGTTTCATTTTTAATAATGGCCCGCCAGGGCATTTGGCCTGCGCTGCGCTGCTAGAAAAGTACAGGGCTAGCCACGTGTATTTAATTGCCGATGCACGAGAAGAAGATTACCGAGTAGAAAATTTACCGCATACCCAGGGCAAAACCAAACGCGACCTCATCGCGCGCAAGCTTAATCAATTGTACCGAGGCCTAGACTATCGCGCCGCGCACTTTTTGCACAGACAAAAAGATAAACGGCAAGATGATAGCTACCTATTTATTGCCCTCAATAATGCCCAATTCCTACAAAATTGGTTGACCCTAATGCAAGCAGCCGACAGCCTATTGGTGGGCATTTATCCTGTATCCCTGCTAAGCCCACTGCTATTCAAACAAGCCAGCAAACAGCCCGTCGCCTCGCATACCTTATTATGCGAGCCACTTTCTACAGGGCTGCGCCAAAGCTATCTGCATCAAGGCCAGTTGCAATTAAGCCGTTTAGTCGCCAGCACGGCCACCCCAGCCTCCGTGGATTTTTACCAAGAAGAAATAGAAAAAATGCGGCTCTATTTACTTAGCCAGCACCTCCTATCCAGTGAAACAAACTTAGCCGTAGTGCTGGCCACGGCCGCAGCAGACGTGCCGAACTTAGCTAGGCCGCCAGATAAACAAGCCAGCCCCTACACCCACATGCATTGGGATGACTATGCCAAAACAAAACAGTTGGCTTGCGACTTAATCGTGCAGACCCCAGAATTATTGCACATGCAATTAATCGCCGACGGTCAACTGGTCGCCAATCTAGCTCCCGACAAGCTGCGCAAACCCTACCAATTAAGTCGGCTAAAACACACTTTGCATAAAATGACGGCCGCCATCGCTGTGTTGGGTGTGCTGCTGACTGGCCTGCTTTTTTACCAAGGCGCGCAAGACCAAGCGGCCCTTAAAACCAGTGCCGAACAAATAGCCCTAGTACAAGCATCTTATCGTGAGTACGCGAAAAAATTCCCCGCCTATGACTACGCTGGCCAGCAGTTAAAAGCCGCGACCCGATTGGATGTAGCCCTGGCCCATGCGGCAAAATCGCCACGCAGAATAATGCAAGCCGTAAGCGCGGCACTGGAACAATCGCCCCGCATACACCTCAAGCAACTCACCTGGCAGCTTAATCATGACAGGTCCATGCAAGGCGGACAAAGCCTAGCACCACTCCAAGAAATAGCCTTCATTAACGGCGAGCTTACTGGCGACAACGCCGATACGCCAGACGGCAAAATTCACATAACAAACTTTATTGCACAATTGCAAAAAAATCCCGCTGTGGCCAGCGTGGCCTTGCTGGCCACAGAAGCCCATGCGCCCAGCCCCTTGACAGGCAACACCCTAGACGAAAAAAATCCAGCGCCGGCTACACTGCCATTTAAAGTGCAAGTCGTATTTAAATTAGCCCATGCCAGCCCAGCAAGCGAGGTGAAATAAACATGAAATTAAGTAAGCAAGACTGGCTAAAACTGCGGCTAAACATAGGGTTTTTATGGCTTATTGTATGCTTAGTCGCACTGCTATTAGGCTGGATGCACCACTACAGGCTAGAACAAGCACAAGCCCTGGCCATACAAAAGCGCTTGCTCGCGAGAGCCGAGCGTGATTACCTATCCTTAAAAAATGAACAAGCCCTGCGGCGTGAGTATGGGCCGCATTATCAGACCATGCTGGCTCAAGCCAAGCGCCAAGCAGGCTTACTCTATCCCAGCAATAGACTGCACTGGGTAAGCCAGTTGCAAACTCAGCAAAAAAATTACCAACTCTTTACCATTAACTACAACATAGGCTTGAGCGAGTCCTTTAAGTCCGACTTGGTCAGCGACATGGCAGGCTTGCTAGTGCATAGCACGCGCATCACGCTGACGTTCGACATGCTGCATGAGGAAGACTTGTTGCTGCTCACCGAGGCCTTAAGTGCAAACAACTCTAACGCCTTTGTCTGGCGCGATTGCGAAATAAACAGGCCGGAGGGAGGCGTGTGGCTAAGGCATCGCCTAAGCGCAAATTTACAGGCCAAATGCGCATTAGACAGCCTGACGCTGACCGCACTTTCAGCCAAGCCGAGCACGCAACCATGACTACCACAGCCAGCTGGTTTGTCCGCTTACTGTTGGCTCTGCTTATCAGCAGCCTTCACTCGGCCGCGC
>SXVG01000094.1 GCA_005791685.1 Methylotenera sp.
ATGAGCGTGGCATGCGTTCGGGCACCTTGGCCACCCACCAGATTGTCGGCATGGGCGAAGCATTTAGAATTGCCCGCGAAGAAATGACGATTGAAAACGCCCGCATCCGCCGTTTACGCGATAAATTATTGCACGGTCTGCAAAGCATGGAAGAAGTCTACGTGAACGGCGATTTAGAACAGCGCGTGCCACACAATTTGAACATCAGCTTCAACTACGTGGAAGGCGAATCCTTGATCATGGCGGTCAAGGGCATCGCGGTATCGAGCGGCTCGGCCTGTACTTCTGCCAGCTTAGAACCGAGCTACGTGTTGCGCGCCTTAGGCCGCTCAGACGAATTGGCGCACAGCTCCATCCGCTTCTCCATCGGCCGCTTTACTACCGAGGCTGACGTGGACTACACCATAGAATTAATGAAAAGCAAAATCGATAAATTAAGGGAACTGTCCCCACTGTGGGAAATGTTTAAAGACGGCGTAGACCTAAGCAAAGTGCAATGGGCAGCGCATTAAAAGGCTGTCGATAGTTGGTAAGACAGTCGTTAGACGTTAGTTTGTAGTCGTTAGTTAAAAGCTAACATCAAAACCAACTAGCGACTAAGGACTACCCACTAACGACTGCATTACAACGGAGAATTAACATGGCATATTCAGACAAAGTACTCGACCACTACGAAAACCCACGTAACGTGGGCACCTTGGATAAAAACGACCCGAATGTCGGCACCGGCATGGTAGGTGCACCGGCTTGCGGTGACGTGATGAAATTAATGATTAAAGTCAGCGATGACGGCATCATTGAAGATGCAAAATTCAAAACTTACGGCTGCGGTTCGGCTATCGCCTCCAGCTCTTTGGTCACCGAATGGCTAAAAGGCAAAACCATAGACCAAGCTTACGCCATCAAAAACTCGGCGATTGCCGAAGAATTGGCTCTGCCACCGGTTAAAATTCACTGCTCGGTATTGGCAGAAGACGCCATTAAAGCCGCTGTGGCGGACATCAAGGCCAAAAAACAGTTGAAAATCTAGTCGTTAGTGGATAGTCGTTAGTCGCTAGTTAAAAGCTAACATCAAAACCAACTAACGACTAAACTACCGACTACAAACTAAGGTCTAACGACTGCATTACCAACTAACGACTACAAACTAACGACTAACGACTAACTATGGCCATTACCTTAACGACCACCGCCGCCGAGCGCGTGGAAAAATTTTTAGCTAACCGTGGCAAAGGCTTGGGCCTGCGCTTGGGCGTCAAAACCACTGGCTGTTCGGGCATGGCCTACACCTTGGAATTTGTCGACGAACTGAACGCCGAAGACACTAGCTTTGAAAGCCATGGCGTGAAGATCATTGTCGATCCAAAAAGCTTGGTTTACATAGACGGCACCGAATTGGACTTCAGCAAAGAAGGCCTCAACGAGGGCTTTAAATTTAACAACCCCAACGTCAAAGACGAATGCGGTTGCGGTGAAAGCTTCACAGTGTGAGTTTGAATTATTTTCAGCTGTTTGACTTGCCAGAAACGTTTGCCATTGCGCAAGCCAAACTGGAAACGCAATACCGCCAGCTACAATCAACCGCCCACCCTGACCGCTTTGTTACCGCCACAGCGGCCGAGCAACGCCAGTCCATGCAATTGGCCACCTTAGCCAACGAGGCCTACCTCACCTTAAAAAGCCCAGCCAAACGCGCGGACTATTTATTAACGCTCAAAGGCATAGACAGCTTGAATGACAGCAACACCAGCCTGCCCATGGACTTTTTAATGCAGCAAATAGAGTGGCGTGAAACCATGGAAGAGGCCATCGCAGCCAAAGACACCGCCGGCTTAGAGAGCTTGTTCGATGAGATGCAAGCTGAATCAAAGCAACTGACAGCGCAACTCACGGATTTAATCGATAACAAAAAAGACTATGCCGCCGCCAGCGAAAGCACCCGCAAACTGGTTTTTATTGATAAAGTGTGCGCAGACATAGGCCAAGCGATAGAGCGCCTAGACTAAACTACCGACTACCGACTACCGACTAACGACTAACGACTAACGACTAGCAATGGCATTATTACAAATCTCCGAACCTGGGCAATCCGCCGCGCCGCATCAACACAAGTTGGCGATAGGCATAGACTTGGGCACCACCAATTCCTTGGTGGCCACGGTTAAAAGCGGCATGGCGACGGTCTTGCAAGACGAACACGGCCACGCCTTATTGCCGTCGGTGGTGCGCTACATGCCAGACGGCGCGGTAGTGGTGGGCCATGAAGCCCTTGCCCAGCAAAGCCAAGATCCGGTCAACAGCATCGCCTCGGCCAAACGCTTTATGGGTCGCTCATTAAGCGACATTGCCGACCGCGCGCACATTCCTTACCATTTTGTCGACAGCGGCGAGCCTGCCAAACTATTGCAGTTAAAAACCCGTGCCGGCCTTAAAACGCCCATCGAAATTTCATCGGAAATATTAAAAACCCTCAAAGCCCGTGCCGAAAAATCCTTAGGCATCACGGCCGACCGCGACCAATTAACCGGCGCCGTGATTACCGTGCCGGCCTATTTGACGATGCGCAGCGCCAAGCCACCAAAGATGCCGCGCGCTTAGCCGGCCTCAATGTCTTGCGCTTACTCAACGAGCCGACCGCCGCGGCGGTGGCCTACGGTCTGGACAACGCCGCCGAAGGCACGTTTGTCATTTACGATTTAGGCGGTGGCACCTTCGACGTGTCCATCCTAAAACTCACCCAAGGCGTGTTTGAAGTGCTTGCCACCAATGGCGATTCGGCGCTGGGCGGCGACGATTTTGACCACCGCATTTACTGCTGGGTGTTGGATAAGATACGCGAAAACAGCCAGCCATTTAGCCCACTCAGCGAACAAGACACACGCTTGTTATTGACCAAAGCGCGTCAAGCCAAAGAATGGTTAACCGACAACCACGAAGCGCAAATCGTTTGCCGCTTGGGCAATGGCCTGCTGGTTGACGTAACCTTAAGCGCCAGCGAATTTGTAGCCCTCACCGAACAATTGGTGCAAAAAACCTTAAGCCCTACACGCAAAGCCATGCGCGATGCCAATTTAAGCTTGGACGACATTAAAGGCGTGGTCTTAGTCGGTGGCGCGACGCGCATGCCGCAAGTGCGACTGGCAGTTGAAGACTATTTCAAGCAAACCCCACTGACCAACCTCGATCCAGACAAAGTCGTGGCGCTGGGCGCTGCCATACAGGCCAACACCTTGGTCGGTAACCGCAGCGATCACGATTTATTGTTGCTGGATGTCACGCCCTTATCGCTAGGCCTAGAAACCATGGGTGGTTTAGTGGAGCGCATTATTCCGCGTAACAGCACCCTGCCGGTGGCACGTGCGCAAGATTTCACTACCTACAAAGACGGGCAAACCGCCATGAGCATACAAGTACTGCAAGGCGAACGCGAACTGGTCGCCGATTGCCGCTCCTTGGCGCGCTTTGAACTGCGCGGCATACCGGCCATGGCCGCAGGCGCAGCGCGCATACGGGTGACGTTTCAAGTGGATGCCGACGGCTTGCTGTCGGTCAGTGCGCGCGAACAAACCAGCGGCGTGGAAGCGCACGTAGTGGTCAAGCCGTCGTACGGCTTGAGTGAAGAAGAAATCACCCGCATGCTCAAATCCTCGTTTGGCAGCGCCGAGATAGATAAAAAAGCCCGCATGTTGGCCGAAGCGCGGGTGAATGCCGGCGCCATTCTTAGCGCCGTGGAAGCGGCCTTGCAACAAGATGGCGAACTGATCAACGAGGCTGAACAGCAAGCCATACAAGCAGAAATGGCCTATTTGCACACGCTAAGCCTAGGCGACGACGCCGCTGCCATCAACCAAGGCGTAGACCAACTCAACCATGCCACCGAGGCTTTCGCCGCGGCGCGCATGAATGCCAGCGTCAGCCGTGCTTTAAGCGGTAAGAATTTAGATGAGATACAGTTGTAGGAGCGGCGCGCCTACATAACAAGGAAACAATATGCCACAAATTATCATTTTGCCGCACGTCGAACTCTGCCCTGAGGGCGCTGCCATAGAAGCCAACAGCGGCGAGTCGATTTGCGATGTGCTACTCAATCACCACATCGACATAGACCACGCTTGCGACCAAGCCTGCGCTTGCACCACTTGCCACGTCATTATTCGGGAAGGTTTTAAATCGCTGAACCCATCTAGCGATCAAGAAGACGATTTACTGGATAAAGCCTGGGGTTTAGAACCGAATTCGCGCTTGTCTTGCCAGGCGCGGGTGGGCAAAGAAGACTTGGTGGTGGAAATCCCTAAATACAGCATCAACATGGCCAAAGAAGGTCACCGCTAAACTAAAACAGAGTCAAGACAGCTCACCACAGAGGCACAGAGAAGATCAAATACAATCAGTGAGTTAGCTATTTTAAATTTATGCCTCGCGAGAACGAATCTTACGCAGTCGCGCTGTTATTTAGGTTTTCTCCGTGCCTCTGTGTCTCTATGGTGAAGTTTTAAAAATCTAGCTCAACGTTTAATTGGTTTCGGCTAAATCCAACTCCACCGCGTCTTCTTTAGCGTGATGCAAGGGCACTTGCTTCATCAATACCGCCACCACAAAAATCGCAATAGCACTTAACACCGCGGTTAAAAAGCCGGTCAGCGGCACCATGATGGCGGTGTAGATCATTAGCCAAAAGTGAAAGCGGCTCTTCATGTCCAACACTTCTTCTATCTCTTTCCATTTCACCATGCCAGATGCCACGTAAAGCAGAATACCGCCTATACAGGCCATAGGCACTTGCTCTAAATAAGTGGCTAGATAAGCCGCCAAAAGCAATTTGAAGCTGAATTTAGCAATGCCGGCCAAGGGTGACACCGCGCCCAAACGAATGTTAACCGCGGTACGGGCTAAAGCGCCGGTGTGTGGAAAGCCGTTGAATAATGGTGTAAAGATGTTCACCATGCCTTGGCCCCATAATTCTTTATTCGGGTTAAACGGCACGCCTTGGTTGTTGGCCATGCGATCGGCCATGCGGCTGCACAACAAGCTTTCGATTGCCGCCACAAAATAAATGGCCACGGCAAAATAAGCCAAATCAAACCACACTTGGCCGGTGGTCATGTCCGGTAGCGCCGGCATGGTGATATTCCAAAAATCGGTAGGGATGCTGCCGTATTTATCTTTAATCAGCACCAAGCCTTTGTCTTTCCAGAAAGTAGCGGCGGCCAACCAGCCTAAACCCAAACCAAACACCGGCGCCGGAATAAAGGTGGAAATCTTAATCAGCACTTTACAAATAGCGAAGGTACTCAACGCCACGATCACCGCGTAAACGTTCATTTCGCCCATGTATGCTATGGTCTTTTGGATTTGCCCAATGAAGTCGTAACCGATTTTATGCTGGAAGCCAAACACCTCGCCCATTTGTGAGAAAGCGATGACCACGGCAATACCTATGGTGAAACCGACCACGATGGAATGCGGCACCAAGGTCACCACTTTGCCTTTTTTGAGCAGGCCGGTAAACATCAGCATGACGCCAGCAATGATGGAAGACAACACCAAAAAGCTGTGGTTATAGGTGGCCATTAAACCGGCAATAATGGGAATGTAAGCCGCGGTTGGGCCGTACACTTGGTATTTGCTACCGCCAAACAAAGCGCCCAACAAACCCGCTACCGCGCCACCAACGATGCCCTGCTCTGGGCGCAAACCACTGGCCATGGCAAAACCCATGGCTAAGGGAATGGCCACCATGGCCACCACTAAACCGGCGGTTAAATCTTTGATGATATTGCGACTTAGACTGCCTTTGGCGAGATCTTCGTAACGGCCGTCGTTAGGGTTGAGATAAAACTTGAGGGTGCGCAACAATGTGCTGGTGTCTTGCCTGTGGCTCATGTGTACAACTTTCAGAATAAGGGTTAAAAACGGTTACACCTGCATTATACCTTTTAAGGCCAGCCTAAAGCATTAAGGTCTGCTCTAAAAAACGCACTTCGCCGCTGGCTAAATTGTAAATGCCACCGACCATGCCTATCTCTTTGGCCGCCAACATGTCTTGGATGATGTCACTGCTGTGGACGATTTCGTTGATTTGCACTTGCACGTTCAAAGCGCAGACTTTATCGACAAAGTCCACATTGTTTGAATCGCGTTGGTCGGGCGTGGTTTTTTCCATGCGCACCGCCGGCCGAATCAGATTGATGATTTCGCCTATGTGGCCTTCGCGGAAATTATCGCAAGCGGCTTTCACGGCGCCGCAATCGGTGTGGCCTAACACCACCAGCAACTTGCTACCCAGGTATTTAGAGCTAAACTCCAAGCTGCCTATGCACTTGTCGGAGGCGATGTTACCGGCCAAGCGTACACTAAAAATATCGCCCAAGGCCTGATCAAACAAGATCTCAACCGGCGCCCGCGAGTCGCTGCAACTGAGCACCGAGGCAAAGGGATGCTGCCTATCTTTGGTCATGTGCACCAAACCCAGCATGTTTTTATTGGCACTGAGGTTGTTGGTAAAGCGGTGGTTGCCTTCAACCAATATATCCAAGGCCTCTTGTGGAGACATTTTGTCGCGATTCAGTAAAGGGTGCTGATACATGGGCCATTCCTGTTAGTTGGGACGACCTGATTATACCTTGATACGATATTTTGTATGAAGCAGGCTTTAGTAGGAGCGCAATTTATTGCGCAAAACGATGATTATGAAACGGTTTAGCTTGGTGGATTTTGCTTATACCGTGGCTAAGCGGTCTACGGTATCCGGGTATTGATCTACTAATTTAATTAATAAGGCAGCTTGGGCATTTGGCTTGGCTCGACCTTGTTCCCAATTTTCCAATGTACGGGGATTGGTGCGCAAATACCCGGCAAATACCGGTCGAGATAAGTGCAAACGCTCACGCAAAGCTAACAGATCCTCAGCACTGACTTCTGGCACCGCTTGCAATACAACTTGGTGAGTGCGTAAAGTACGTTTCTGCATGCGCTCGGTGGTTAAAGCTTCAAACCCTTCCACCATCTCGTCAAATAAATTTCTCTTGCTCATTACCTTGCCTCCAGTTCCATCTTTAACATCTCTTTTAATAGCCGTTTTTCTTGTACACTCAAGTCCGTCATTTCATCTTTATTGTACAAAGTGAAAAGCCAAAACTGCCGACCAACTTCCCACCAAAAATAAATAACCCTTAACCCGCCGCGCTTTCCTTTGCCGCGTTTAACGTCTACGTAGCGCAATTTTCTCAAGCCGCCAGTTGCTGCAATTACGTCACCCGCGGTAGGGTTTTGCATCAGCGCATATTGCAGAGTGCGAAAAGCATCGTCATCTAAATAATCCGACCGATAACGGCTAAAAGCAGGCAACTCGACAAATAAAGCTTCCATGCGAAAATCATACGCAACTTGCGTTCACTTTGCAAGTGCTGATTTACGTCTTGAGACCAGTATTTTGTATTAAGCCCTCCTTATGCAAGAGTCAGGCAATTGTAGGAGCGGCGAGGCGCCGCTCCTACATTAAATCTAAAAAGCCGGGCCAGAAATCATCCACAACTGTCCGTATTCAACCAAGCTGCTGTCTGCGTGGGGCTTGTGCGCTTGGGTGGTGCCTAGGTAATAGCGGCGTTTGGCATCAAACCACGA
Organism: Methylotenera sp.; assembly: GCA_005791685.1. Taxonomy (GTDB): domain Bacteria; phylum Pseudomonadota; class Gammaproteobacteria; order Burkholderiales; family Methylophilaceae; genus Methylotenera. The sequence continues at coordinate 7,624 of SXVG01000094.1, forward strand.
CGCTTTGCGCAGCAAGTCCGTCACCTCTATGATGCCAGAATGCTCTTCGTCCACCGTCATAAAATCGCGGCTGCCGCTTTTAAATAACGCCGGGTTAGCCTCGAACAACTTAATCGCGAGCTTGGTTTTAGGGTCAAACAACCAAATGGCCGCCAAATGTGCATGCTCACCGGGGTCTTCTTGCACTAACACGCGCCCCGCCGCATCCACGGTTAAATTGTCAAACATCTCCGCACCCATTTCCTTAGCGCGCAATTGCGTACTAATGTGGCCACCGGCTTGTGGGTTTTGTATGTCATCAAACAACAATTGGCTTAAGCGGCTGTCCCCGCCCAGCTTATCGGTGGTGTTAAACCAAAATGCACGGTTATTTAAGGTGTCCCACGCACCGTCTTCTGGGCGGGCAAAGCCCGTGGCGCCGGATTTAAGCGCTAACTCCCTCAAGCTTTTGCCGTCTAATTTGGCCGCATTCGCAAGAGGGATCAAACTAAAGCGTTCGCCGTCCACTTTTAGCGCATACAGCTTGCCACCGACTAATCCAGCTTGCTGCACGGGGTTACCGTCTTTGGCTTTTTGCCCAAGGTAGACCAGCAATAAACCGTTTTGAACATCGTCCAAACCGACAACCAAAGTAGCATCGCCACTGGCCGGGTTGGCCAACAGGTTTTCCCAGGCAATGTGGCCCATGTCGTTCAATTCGTAACTGATGCCGTTTAGCGCATGGGCAAAGGCACGGCCACCAGCTTTGTCTTCTTCCCCGTTTAAAAACAACTGACCGGCATACCCTTTGCCTGAGGCCGCATTATAAAAAGCCGAAACAGGCGCCAAGTCGGCTGAACACAAGCGATTAAATGGCCGCACCACGCCTATGGGCAAACTGGCCCGCACCAGATCTTCGCCGCTTTGCAGCTTCAAGCTTTCCACAGCCATCACCCAGCGCGACACAAATGCGCCTTTTTGGCCGTGCGTGCGCACCGCCCCTTTGTTGTCTGCCAACTCATGGTTCATCAACAAACTGATGCTACCATCATCATTGGCGTAAGCACCCAAGCCATCTGGCACGCCGACCATGGCATACCCATTGGCCGCCTCTTCACCCACCGTGATGATGGGCTGCACCTGCCAATTGCTATCAACGGGCGTGATATAAGTTGGCGCCGCCATGCCAGTTTGTGCATAAAGCAGCGTAGAAAATAAAACAGCATGCAGTAATTTCATAACCAACCCTATCCATAAAAAATCAAAAAACACCTGCCTTGAAAGGCAATACCAGCGCGGCGAATCGAGCATGTGTCGTCAGCTCATACACAATAAAAAACCCGCCTAAGCGGGTTTTTTAACAATTATCCAACTAAGTTAAAACTAGCTACTTAGAATGAGAATTGTGAACGCACCATTAACAAATCTTCTTTGCTGATATTTGTAAGCGACGTATCAACTGCCTTAAATTTATCATCAAATTTGGTGTGGGCATAGTTAGCCAACACACGCATGTTTGGGGTTAGCTGCCATTTGATACCCACGGTATAGGTTTTAGCGCCACCGCCCGTTGCTGTTGTATTTAAACTTGCAGCACTTGCTGTATCTAACGATCCAGTATTGCCAGAGAATGAGCCTTGGATTCTTGAAGAAACAGCGGAGCCAGAACCCGAATAAGCGGCCACATCACTCACATCGTAAGCATCAAAACGCACACCCAATTCCCAAGCACCTTTACCTTTACCTGTTTCCACATCGAAGTTAGACGTTGGTTTAATGCCACCCCATGCGCCGTTTTTGTACCAGTTAGCATAATTCTCACCGGTTAGCATAACTAACGCTTCCACATAGTAAGCTTTTACATCCGCATGTACGTACGAGTTTACAGAGGCTTGTTTTGCGTTAAACACTTGATCAGTGTATTCACCTTGAATTTTGAATGGACCTTTAGCAAGGGCCAATTCTAAGCCGTAGGCTTTGTTTTCTACGTTAGCCGCTGCATTGGAGGGTATGCTTGCACCAGCATTCACTGTATTACCAGCAATTTGAGCACGGTATGAGTTAGCTATGCCACGACCAGCTGAACGAAAGCCAAACACAGTGCCATTAGTAGCAATGCCAGTTGTTAATGTTGATGAGCCATTACTTGATGACGTTGGTAAAACGCCGTACTCAGAATCAAAGCCTGCCGCACCGACGTGGAACACAGAATCACCGTAACCGGCTAATTCAGCAAGGTTTAAGGTAGCCCGACCGGCAAAACCTTTACCGGTATTTTCTGAATCGGTTTCACCAAAGTTATTTTGTTGGTACACAGAAGCCGCGTAAGTCACACCGGTTGTTGGCACACCGTGCAACATGGCACCGATTTTTTTCGCTGGCGTGATTTGGTTAACGTATGAACGCTCCATGAAATCAAGGTTGTTTGAGCTGGTACCGTATTCTTCTAAATTGAACGGTTGTTTAAATTGACCTAGTTTTAATTGCGCTTGCTTGTACATGCCGGCATTAATGTAAGCCACATCCACTGTGTTGGTGTTGCTACCTACTAAATTACCAATCACTTCGTAGTCAAAATGTTCGAACATTTTGCCTTTAACCCCAATACGAGCACGGCGCAATTCAAATTGGTCTGCCATACCAGCTGTATCACGGTCAGAATTGTGTGCCACCGTATTTGCATCGGTATTATTGCTTTCAGAGCGCATATCAAATTGCATGCGACCAGTTAAGGCCATGGTGTTTTTACCGTCACCGGTTTCAAATGAGATTGAACCGTCTTTGTTTTTTGCTGATACGGCTGTTTTTTTCTTCTCAGCAGCAGCTTCTTTTTCACCGGTACGGCCTTTTAATAATAAAGCACCTTCTTCTTCAGTCAATACGCCTTTTGCAATCAACGCATTCAAAATATCGTCTGTTGAATCAGCCATGGCATTAGCACCGAAGCCCATCAACATAGAGCCAGCCAGTGTTGCCGCTACTAAGCTACGTAGTTTAAAGTTCATTCAAAATCCCCTAGTAATTATGTAAAAAATAATATGCTTGCTTAACGGGTGTGATTTTGTGGCTCGAATATGACAATTTGATGACAGAGAATGAACTAGTGAAATAAAACGGATGGTTTGTTGTATTTTTGCAACAACGAAGGAGTAACGCTCATGCTAGGTAGCGTTACTTGTAAAAAAAGCCATCCACACTAAAGTGAGGATGGCTTTTAGATAATACCTGGCATTAAGCTTAGCCGATGGGTTTAGCTTTCAGCGCGCATGTGCGGGAACAGAATCACGTCACGGATGCTAGCGCTGTCGGTAATCATCATAACCAAACGGTCTATGCCTATGCCGCAACCACCAGTGGGTGGCATGCCGTATTCTAGGGCACGGATGAAGTCGGCGTCGTAGAACATGGCTTCGTGGTCGCCGGCTTCTTTGGCTTTCATTTGCGCATGGAACCTGGCGGCCTGGTCTTCGGCATCGTTCAACTCACTAAAACCGTTGGCGATCTCACGGCCGCAAACAAATAATTCAAAACGCTCGGTGATCTCCGGGTTGCTGTCCGAGGCTCGGGCCAAAGGCGACACTTCCACCGGGTAATCAATAATATAAGTCGGCTCCCACAATTGGCTTTCGGCAGTTTCTTCAAACAAAGCCAATTGCAAGGCACCCAAGCCGGCATGATCAAACGGTTTGCTGCCGTGTTTGAGAATTTCGGCACGCAAGAAGGCCACGTCGTTTAATTGCGCCAAGCTGTATTGCGGCGCGTATTTTTGGATGGCACCGACGATGGTGAGGCGTTGGAAAGGCTGACTTAAATCCAACTCGCGACCTTGGTATTGCAACACCGCGGTGCCGCGCGCGGCAATGGCGGCCGTGCGTATGCAGTTTTCAGTAAAGTCCATCAACCATTGGTAGTCGGTGTAGGCCGCGTAAAACTCCATCATGGTGAATTCGGGGTTGTGCCGTACGCTCAAACCCTCATTTCTAAAATTGCGATTCACTTCAAACACGCGCTCAAAGCCGCCCACCACCAAGCGTTTTAAATATAATTCGGGCGCAATGCGCATGTACATGTGCATGTCCAGCGCATTGTGGTGCGTGATAAACGGCTTGGCAGAAGCACCGCCAGGGATGGGGTGCAACATCGGTGTTTCCACTTCCAAAAATTCATTTTGCAACATGAATTGGCGTATGGCTGACACCACTTTGCTGCGTGCAACAAAGGTGGCGCGGGTTTCTTCCGAGGTGATGAGGTCGACGTAACGCTGACGGTATTTGACTTCTTGGTCTTGCAAGCCGTGGAATTTTTCTGGCAAGGGGCGTAAAGATTTGGTCAGCAAGCGTATCTCGCTGACTTTAATCGACAGCTCGCCGGTCTTGGTTTTAAACAAGTGGCCGCTGGCGCCTAAAAAGTCGCCCAAGTCCCAATGTTTGAATTGCTCGTAGACGTCTTCGCCTATGGCGTCTTTCGCCACGTAGAGCTGGATACGGCTGCCGGCGTGCTCGCCGCTACCGTCTTGGATGGTGGCAAAGCTGGCTTTGCCCATCACCCGTTTTAACATCATGCGACCGGCCACCACCACGTTAACTGGCGCTGCTTCGAAGGCCTCGTTTTCTTTATCAGCATGGGCAGCCAGCAAATCGGCCGCTTTATGTTGTGGCTTAAAGTCATTCGGAAACGCCACTGACCCTTGGCTTAGGCTGCTGGCGCGCAAGGCCTTTAACTTTTCACGGCGCTCCGCGATCACGTGATTTTCGTCGACCGCCACTACGTCGTTATCTTTCTGATTATTTTGCTCGTTGCTCACACTCATACTCCCTGCTTCAAACTTTCAGTAATAAATAGATCCAAGTCGCCGTCTAACACGCCTTGGGTATTGCCTATTTCCACGCTGGTGCGTAAATCTTTAATGCGCGATTGATCGAGCACGTAAGAGCGAATTTGATGGCCCCAACCGATGTCGGTTTTGGCATCTTCCAAAGCCTGCTTGTCGGCATTGCGTTTATTTAGCTCTAAGGCATACAGCGCGCCTTTTAACATCGCCATCGCTTCCGCCCGATTGCGGTGTTGCGATCGGTCATTTTGACACTGCACCACGGTGTTGGTCGGTATGTGCGTGATGCGCACCGCCGAGTCGGTTTTATTAATGTGCTGACCACCGGCACCACTGGCGCGGTAGGTATCCACCCGTAAATCGGCTGGGTTGATGTCGATTTCTATGCTGTCGTCCACCTCGGGGAAAATCTGCACGCTGGCAAACGAGGTATGGCGCTTGGCGTTGGAATCAAACGGTGATTTACGCACCAAACGGTGCACGCCACTTTCGGTACGCAAGGTGCCGTAGGCATAATCACCACTGACCTTAATCGATGCGCCTTTGATGCCGGCCACGTCGCCATCGGACAATTCCAGCACTTCAACCTTAAAGCCTTTGCGCTCGGTGTAGCGCAAATACATACGCAGCAACATATTGCACCAGTCCTGTGCCTCGGTACCACCGCTGCCCGATTGAAATTCAATGAAGCAATTATTGGCGTCCATGGGCCCAGAAAACATGCGCCTAAATTCCATCTCGGCAATTTGTTTTTCTAAGGCCAGCGCATCGCTGGCCACGCTTAGCAGGGTGGCGTCATCGTCTTCTTCGCGCGCCATGTCAAACAAATCTTGTGCGTCTTGCAGGCCAGCCTGCAGATAAACCAGGGCATCCACCACCAAGGCCAGTTCGCGTTTTTCTTTGCCCAATGCTTGGCTTTTAGCGTTATCGCTCCAAATTTTTGGGTCTTCGAGTAAGCCGTTAACTTCGGCTAAGCGCTGACTTTTTGTTTCAATGTCAAAGATACCCCCTAAGGGCCTGATTGCGTTCAGCCAAATCCACTAGGCGGTGGGTTATGCTATTGAGTTGTTCGGCTTCCATGACGGTTAGGCTGGCTTAGAAAAAACAGCATTATACAACATTAACCACAGAGACACGGAGCCACAGAGAAAAGCTAAAACCAATTTTGACGCCGATAAACGCAGATAAAATCAAGCTCTTTCTTACTCAGAAAAGACTACCTCACCGTCTTCTTTAACGAAGCGGCCGATATTAGGGTTGTCCAATAAACTGAGCACCAATTCGGATGGGCGGCACAGTTTAACGCCTTTGGCCGTGACCACGATGGGCCGATTGATAAGAATGGGATGCTGCAACATAGCATCGATTAAAGCGTCCTTGCTTAAATCGGGGTTAGCCAAACCCAGTTCGTCATACGGCGTGCCTTTCTCGCGAATGACGGCACGCACATCGCCGCCCATAGCATCAATCAGCTCGATTAAACGGGCTCGACTGGGTGGATTTTTTAAGTATTCTATGACTTCCGGTTCCACGCCACTGGCGCGTAGCATGGCCAAGGTGTTGCGTGAGGTGCCGCAAGTGGGGTTGTGGTAAATCGTCACAGACATAGCGTTTCCTTATTTTGCTTCGTACCAATGCTGGCTACGATTGACAATGGCCACCACCGACAGCATGACCGGCACTTCAATTAATACGCCGACCACGGTGGCCAAAGCGGCGCCGGAGTTAAAGCCAAACAAGGCAATGGCGGTGGCCACCGCCAATTCAAAGAAATTGGAGGCGCCGATCAAAGCCGAGGGACCGGCCACGCAATGGGCGACTTTAAATTGTTTATTCAGCCAATACGCCAGCATGGCATTGCCATAAGTTTGAATGAGGATGGGCACGGCCAATAAAGCGATGATAAGCGGCTGCGCCATAATCTGCTGGCCCTGAAAACCAAACAACAACACCAAGGTAGTCAACAATGCGATTAATGAGAACGGTTGCAGGCGTTTAAGCACTGCGTCCAAGCTTGTCTGGCCGTGAGTCAAAAGAAGCTTGCGTAAAGCTTGGCTGAACAACACCGGCAGCACGATGAACAAGCCCACCGAAATGAGCAAGGTATCCCAAGGCACCACGATGCTGGACAAGCCCAACAGCAATGCGACCAAGGGCGCAAAGGCAAACAGCATGATGCTGTCGTTGATGGCCACTTGCGATAAAGTAAACTTGGCATCGCCGTTGCACAGATTGCTCCAAACAAACACCATGGCCGTGCATGGGGCGGCGGCCAGCAGTATTAGCCCAGCGACGTAACTGTCCAATTGCTCGGCCGGTAAATAATCAACAAACGCATGGCGTATGAATAGCCAGGCCAACAAGGCCATGGAGAAGGGTTTCACCAGCCAGTTAATGAACAGTGTCACGCCTATACCACGGCTGTGCGCTAAGACTTCCTTCATGGCAGAAAAGTCGATTTTAAGCAGCATGGGGATAATCATCAGCCAAATCAACGCCGCCACCGGCAAGTTGACTTCGGCTAGTTTTAAACTGGCCACTGTTTGAAAGAAGCCAGAAAAACCCTGGCCTAAGGCTATGCCCAGCCCTATGCAGCCCAGCACCCACCAGCTGAGGTTTTTTTCAAAAGCGCTTATTTTTGCGTTTGCTTGCGTCATGAAATGTGTCTTTACCCTTGTTATTAAGCCTGCCCATAAGGTCGGAAATTATAGCGCAATAAATTTAAATTTTTATGCGATAAGCCCTCGCGGATTTTCCAACTGACGGTTAAACTAAGCAAATAATAAAACCGTAATAATTCTGAAACAAAACCGTAACAACTAGGGAGAGTAACTATGGCAAATGCTGTTTTTGGTCGTTTAATGGCGGCAATATCACCACGCAGTGATAATTATTTTGTGTTGTTTAATAGTTTAGCTGACTGTGCGGTGCGGGGCTCTAAAGTGCTCGCCATGATGACGGCCGTCAACGATAGCGACAAATTCGAGGAGCATTTTGCCGAAATCCGTCACATTGAATCGCAAGCCGACGAACACACCAAAGAAATTCTAATCTCCCTACACAAAACCTTCATCACGCCTTTTGATAGACGCGAGATACGCGAATTGGCCATGGCTTTGGACGACATCATAGACTACATGGAAGACATCCCACAGAGCGCAAAAATTTACGGTCACAGCAAATTCACCCCGGAAATGGTGGCGCTCGGGCAAATTCTATTGCGTGCCGCCGAAAAAGTCCGCGATGCGGTCAACATGTTGTCGGACATGAAAAATGCCGAGAAAATTTTACGCACTTGCGAAGAAATCAGCGCCATTGAAGGCGAAGCCGACCACGTCATGCGCGCCGGCATGCACCGTTTGTTCGTCGAAGAATCGGACGCACGCACCATCATACGTTCAAAAGAACTGTACGATCTTTTTGAAATGGCGGTGGACAGCTGCGAGGACGTGTCAGACGTCATTCATGGTGTCGTGTTAGAACGCATTTAAGGAGCCAGAGCATGG
>SXVG01000095.1 GCA_005791685.1 Methylotenera sp.
AACCATGACCAACGCCATCTCTGCGCGCACTTGGTTTTTAAATGCCGCACACGATAACGCCCACGTGGCCAAACATTTTGTTGCGCTTTCAACCAACGCCCAAGCCGTGGTGAATTTTGGCATAGACCAAGCCAATATGTTTGCTTTTTGGGATTGGGTGGGCGGACGTTACTCCTTATGGTCTGCCATAGGCTTGTCCATCGCTTTATACGTAGGCATGGATCATTTTGAAGCCTTGCTGACTGGCGCGCATGAAATGGATGTGCATTTTAAAACCGCGCCATTAGAACAAAATATGCCCGTCATCATGGCGCTGATAGGCATTTGGTATAACAATTTCTTTGCTGTTGATACCCATGCGATTCTGCCTTATGACCAAGGCATGGCACGCTTCCCGGCTTATTTGCAACAAGCTGACATGGAAAGTAATGGTAAATTTATCTGCCGCAACGGCCAGCGCATCCCATACAAAACTGGGCCGGTCATTTGGGGTGAAGCCGGCACCAATGGCCAGCATGCGTTTTATCAGCTCATACACCAAGGCACGCAAATTGTGCCGTGTGACTTTTTAATGCCGGTGCACAGTCACTACGCCATAGGCAAGCATGGCTACGCGCACCATAAAATTCTGCTGGCCAATTTCTTGGCGCAAACCCAAGCCTTAATGCTGGGCAAAACAGCGGAAGAAGCCCGTCTAGAGCTAGAAAAACAAGACATGAGCGGCGCCGAACTGGAAAACCTATTGCCGCATAAGGTGTTTGAGGGTAATCGGCCTAGCACCTCCATCTTGTTCGACAAATTGACGCCCAATACACTGGGTAAACTGATTGCGCTGTACGAGCATAAAATATTTGTACAAGGCATGATTTGGGACATCAACAGCTACGACCAATGGGGCGTGGAATACGGCAAACAAATCGCCCAGGAAATTCTGCCGCTATTAACCAGCGATGACGTGGTAACGAGCTTTGACAGCTCAACCAATGGCTTGATTAACTACACCAAATCACACAAGTAATTTAATGCAGCTTAAGCTCGCCAGCGCTCATCAGTTGGCGGCTTATGCCCTCGCCTAAGCTAGCACTGGCACTCGCGCCTATGCGTTTGGCGATGCGACTGGACCAGTCATCTTGGTAGGTAAAGTCCACGATTTCTTCTTGTTTGATGACCTCGCGCGCGACAAAATCGGCACTGCCTATGGCATCGGCCAAGCCCATTTTGATGCTTTGCTCACCGCTCCAAAATAAACCACTGAAGGTTTCTGCGGTTTCGTTTAAACGCGCTCCTCGGCCATCGCGCACCACGGCTTTAAACTGCTCATGAATTTCATCTAGCATGGTTTGCGCAAAGGCTTGATGCTTGGGATTAATCGGTGAAAAGGGATCCAACATGGCTTTATTCTCACCGGCCGTCATTAAGCGGCGCTCCACTCCTAACTTTTTCATCAACTCAGTAAAACCATAGCCGTCCATCAACACCCCTATGGAGCCAACGATGCTGGCTTTATCCACGTAAATCTTATCCGCCGCCACGGCGATGTAATAACCACCCGACGCGCAGATGTCTTCCACCACCGCATACACCGGTATGCTCGGGTGCAACTGTTTTTGCCGCTTTATTTCATCATTGATAATGCCGGCTTGCACCGGACTGCCGCCCGGGCTATTAATGCGCAAAATAATGCCTTTGGTGTGCTTGTCCTCATAGGCATCGTGCAAACTGGCCATGAATGAATCGGCATTGACTTCGCCGTCCGCCTCTATCACCCCTGAAATTTCGATCAAGGCAGTGTGCGCGGTTAAGGTTTTTTTGCCGTCGCCCAGCCAACCCATGGCCAAAAATAACAAGAAAAACAAATACACGTACAGCAAGCTTTTAAAGAATACGCCCCAGCGACGGCTTAATTTTTGCTCAGCCAAAGCCGAACTGGCTAGTTTTTCTATGGCCTCACGTTGCCAATTGCTATCTTCTGACATGATGGTTCTTTCTATAAATTAGGGTTAATAATGGCTGTCGCATCAATAATAATTTCTTGATTGTGCTCAGTCAGCGGGATAGCACGCAGGCTTTTGCCTTTACATGGGCCCATCACACAAAAGCCATTGTCCGGCCGATAATGTGCGCCGTGCGTGGCACAAATCAAATGTTCTTTTTGCGCGGTGAAAAAATCGCCTTCGTTCCAATCCAATTCCACGGCCAAATGCGCGCATTGGTTTACATAAGCATACGCCTTACCGTGAAACCTCACCACAAAGCCACTGGCAAATTCGCCTAGTGCCGGCAAGGCAAAACGCAAGCCTTTGCCCTGCTCCGGCAAGTCCTCGCTTTTAAAAATAATGGGCGCTGTCATATTAGTCATCATTTTAATCTAATAACCAGGCACTTAAGCTGGCAAAATCATTAAATTGCCGTATGGGGTTAAGGCCTTGCCATTGCGCCGCCTTTTGCGCCCCGTAACTGACCCCTACCGCACTCACTCCAGCATTTTTCGCCATTTGCAGATCGTAACTGGTATCGCCTATCATCAAGGTGCGCTCGGGTAGCACCACCAAGGTTTCCATTAATTCATCCAACATTTGCGGATGCGGCTTGGAAAAACATTCGTCCACGGTGCGCGTGGCATGAAAGTAAGGCGTTAAGGCACTGTGTTCTAGCGCTAAATTCAGGCCGCGTCGACCTTTTCCGGTGGCCACCGCCAATTTAAAACCACGCCTATGCAAGGTTTTTATGGTGTCAACCGCCCCGACAAACAAAGGGATCTTGCTCTCTTCGGCATAATAATTAGCATTGTATTGCGCGGCTAGGGCTTGCGCCTGCGTGGCAGCAAGATCGCCGTACAAGGCTTGAATCGCCTCACGTAAACCCAAGCCTATGATGCTGCTGGCCGCGCTTGAAGCTAATGCCGGCAGGCCCACTTGCGCGGCGGCACTTAGTAAAGCATGGGTAATTATGCCGGTAGAATCCGCCAAGGTGCCATCCCAATCCCAAACGATTAAATCAAACTGCTTTTGCATGTACCACAACGCTTTCTTTAACTATTATTTTCTAATTTTTGTAAAAATTGATTCAACTCCGCCGGCATGGGCGCCACCAGTTCCAGCTTAGCCTGGCTTAGCGGATGGTGAATTTTAGTGATCGCCGAATGCAAAAACATGCGTTTTAAGCCGTGTTTTTGCAAGGCCTTATTCAAGGCAAAATCACCGTATTTATCGTCGCCAACGATGGCAAAACCCAAATGCGCCAACTGCACACGCAGTTGATGGGTGCGCCCAGTAACCAGCTGCGCTTCCAATAAGCTGAATTGACCAAGTACCGGATGGTTGAAGTTTTTGACCAACTTAAACAAGGTCTCGGAGCTTAATCGCTCATTGTATTTGTCTTTGCTAATATCGGTCACGACATTGACACGGCGCTCACCATTGGGCAATAAATAGCGCTGCAAATCCAACAGCACCCGTTTCTTTTTTTCCAACCACTGCCCTTGCACCAGCATCAAGTAGCGCTTGTCGGTTTGATTGTGACGTATGGCCTCATGCAAGGCGACCAGGGCGCTGCGTTTTTTCGCCAACATCAACACCCCGGAGGTCTCTCTATCTAAGCGGTGCACCAATTCCAAAAACTTGGCTTTGGGCCGCTCTAAACGCATTTGCTCTATGACGCCGCGACTGATGCCACTGCCACCGTGTACTGCAAACCCGGCCGGTTTATCAATGACCAGCAAGGCATCGTCTTCAAACAGGATGGCGTTTTCAAATTTAGAAATACTGGGAGCTTTCTGTTCAGGCGGCGTGATCGCGCTAGAACGTGTCGGCGGCACGCGCACCACATCGCCTAAACTTAAGCGAAAATCGGCCGCTATGCGTTTTTTATTAACCCGCACTTCACCGCTACGTAAGATGCGGTAAACGTGGCTTTTAGGCACGCCTTTTAAGGTTTTAGTGAGAAAATTATCCACCCGCTGACCTTCACTTGCTTCATCGACCGTGAGAAAGGCTGCAGCCAAGGCGCTGACTTGATCTGGGCTAGATGGCTGATTTTGTGTGCTTATATTGTTCATTCTTTGCTTAAATGTTGGTAGTAGCCTATACTTACGTCATTATCAATTAATTAAGCATTAATTGATGTAGAAAATACACTTAAATAGCGATTGTCAGCCGGCTTAAGCTCGCTCATATCGCTATTTTAATGGTGGAAAAAGATACTTGGTTAACGCCGCTCGCCATATTATAAAGTAGCAGCAAGTAAAATGAGCGCTCAAGCCGCCGCAGACAAATAAACATAAAGCGCGACTTAACGTGGTAGTCCGATTTAGCGTATCGCTAAATTAGCATTTACTGAAGATAGAATTTTAACGAATTTAAGCCACAAAGGCATAAATTTAAATAATTAGTTTAATTTAACGAGCCATAAAACCGTTTCAACTTGAATTTTCAATTGAAGCATTGCAAATAAACACGGGTTTAATCGTAGCGCTGGCTTAAAATAGCCGCGCTTTCTCAACTTGTTGCTTATTTATTTTTAAAACAAAGCGCTTTTCGCAACTTGTTTTTTAATTTACATCGTTAGATTTCACACTTGCGCACATGCATGCGCCTTCAGTAGTTTGGCCAATCGCCTTGGCACCATCACCTTAAATCCGCCTGTCATGTTCCGTCTGCGCCTTGAGCACTACAGGAGCAAACAATGAAACGCATGTTATTTAATGCAACGCAATCGGAAGAATTACGCGTTGCCATCGTCGATGGTCAAAAACTAATCGATTTAGACATAGAACACGCCGGTAAGGAACAACGCAAAAGCAATATTTACAAAGGCGTCATTACTCGCATAGAGCCGTCACTAGAAGCGGCTTTTGTCGATTACGGCATGGACAGACACGGCTTTTTGCCGTTTAAAGAAGTGGCTCGCAGCTATTTCAAAGAAGGCGCGGACAGCAAAGCACGCATACAAGATGCTTTGAAAGAAGGCCAAGAAATCATCGTGCAAGTCGATAAAGACGAGCGCGGCAACAAAGGCGCAGCCCTCACCACTTTCATCTCATTGGCCGGTCGTTATTTGGTGCTTATGCCTAACAACCCTCGTGGCGGTGGCGTATCGCGTCGCATTGAAGGCGAAGACCGCGATGAATTGCGCGATGTCTTAGCGCAGTTGCAAGTACCCAAAGGCATGAGCATCATCGCCCGTACCGCTGGCATAGGCCGCAATGCAGAAGAATTGCAATGGGATTTAAACTACTTAACGCAATTGTGGGCCGCTATTGATGGCGCCTCCACCATGCAAAGTGGCGCTTACCTCATCTATCAAGAAGGCAGCTTGGTGATACGCGCTATCCGCGACTACTTCAGCGCCGACATCGGGGAAATTCTAATCGATACCCCGGACATCCATGAGCAAGCTTTGCAGTTCATGAGCCACGTCATGCCAGGCAATGTGGCGCGCGTTAAATTATACCAAGACGAAATCCCTCTATTCACGCGTTTCCAAATTGAGCACCAAATTGAATCGGCTTTCTCACGCGAAGTGCGCTTGCCCTCCGGTGGCGCCATCGTGATAGACCACACCGAAGCCTTGGTATCGGTGGACGTCAACTCAGGCCGCGCCACCCGTGGCAGCGACATCGAACACACGGCTTTTAACACCAATATGGAAGCCGCCGAAGAAGTGGCGCGCCAATTACGCTTGCGCGATCTTGGCGGTTTGGTGGTCATAGACTTTATTGACATGGAAAGCCAACGCAATCAACGTGAGGTTGAAAATGCCTTACGCGACGCCCTGCATCATGACCGTGCACGCGTGCAAACCGGCAAAATCTCGCGCTTTGGCTTGCTGGAATTATCCCGCCAACGCTTACGGCCTAGCTTGGGTGAAACCAACCACATCCCTTGCCCACGATGCAATGGCACTGGCCACATACGCGGCATAGAATCCACCGCTCTGCATATCCTACGCATCACGCAAGAAGACGCCATGAAAGACAACAGCGCGATTATTCAAGTGCAGTTACCGGTAGAAGTGGCGACCTTCTTATTGAACGAGAAACGTGCCGACATTCATGCCATCGAACAACGCATGGGCGTAGAAGTGGTGTTGATTCCTAACATCCACCTAGAAACACCGAATTACAACATCGTGCGCGTGAAACACGATGACGTGACCGAAGAAACCAGCCGCGCCAGCTATAAATTGGTGGAATTGCCGACCGAGACGTCTTATATTCCTACGGCAGAACAAACGGCCAAAGAAGTTCGTCCGGTGGCCGCAGTCAAAGGCATCACCCCGGCAGCGCCCGCACCCATCGTGGCTGAAAAAACAGAGGCCACGCCCGTGCTATCCCTGCTAACGCGCATTAAAAACTTATTTAGCGCATCGCCCGCCAGCAAACAAAAAGCCGAAGCGGAAAGAAATGAGGATGCTAATCGCGAGCGCAATCGTAACCGCAATCGCAATAATCGCAACCGCAATGAGCGCAATAAAAACGCGCCGCAAGATAGGCAAAACCGTCCCAATGACGCCAAGCCGCAAGAGCCAAGAGCACAAGAGCAACGCCCAGCCAAGCCGCAGCAACAGCCACGCAAACCTCAGCAGCAACAGGCCGCGGCTGAAGGCAGCAACGTAGAGGCCACGCCGGTGCAAAGTGGCGAGAGAACCGGTAGTCGGCGCAACCGCAACAACCGCCGCGGTCGTCGTGATCGCAACGAAACTGCACCCGCTGAAAGCAACCGTCCATTCGTAGCCAATGAGCAAATAAGCCAG
>SXVG01000016.1 GCA_005791685.1 Methylotenera sp.
GCGTGTGTGAATCCCCGCCGGTACCCACCGTGTCTGGCAAGACCATGCGGTTTAACCAAGAGTGAATCACGCCGTCGCCCGGACGTAAGCTAATGCCGCCACGACTGCTCATGAATTCCGGCAAGCTGTGTTGTAACTTGATGTCGACTGGCTTAGGGTAAGCCGCGGTGTGGCAAAAACTTTGCATGACCAAATCGGCACTAAAGCCCAAACAAGCCAGTTCTTTTAATTCGTCGCGGGTCATGCCGCCGGTGGTGTCTTGCGAACCAACCGTGGTGGCTTTAGGTTCACAATAAGCGCCTGGACGTACGCCTTTACCTTCGGGCAAACCGCAGGCTCTGCCGACCATTTTTTGTGCCAGGGTATAGCCCTTGCCGCTGTCTTTAGGGGCCACGGCACTAATAAATTGCGTAGTGGCGGGTAGGCTCAAGGCGGCACGCGCGTTGGCGGTTAAGCCGCGACCTATGATCAAAGAAATACGGCCGCCGGCGCGCACTTCGTCTGGCAAGGTCACCGGGGATAAATCAAAATTGGCGATCACCTCCCCAGCTTCATTCAACACCTTGCCTGCATACGGTTGCAAGGTGATGACATCCCCCGTGGCCATTTTGGACACGTCGCACTGTATGGGTAGCGCACCCGAATCCTCGGCGGTATTAAAGAAAATAGGCGCGATCTTATTGCCCAGTATCACGCCACCGGTGCGCTTATTAGGGATGTTAGGGATGTCATTGCCCATAAACCACTGCAAAGAATTGATGGCCGATTTACGCGATGAGCCGGTGCCCACCACGTCCCCAACGTAAGCCAAGGGCAAGCCTTTTTTCTGCAAATTAGCGATGGTGTTTAGGCCTTCTGGCATTTTATTGATCAACATGGCCTTGGCATGCAAAGGAATGTCCGGGCGGCTCCAAGCATCTTGGGCTGGGCTTAAATCGTCGGTATTGGTTTCGCCATCGACTTTGAATACCACCAGTTTAATGTCTGTCGCCAAAGCCGGCGCTTGGCTAAACCACTCGGCATTGGCCCATGAGCTGATGAGTTTTTTCGCGTGCGGGTTACCGGCTTGCATTTTTTCAACCACGTCGTGGAAGGCATCAAACATCAATATGGTTTTACTTAAGGCCGCCACCGCGGCTTCGGCCATAGGCGTATCCAACAATGCCACCAAGGCTTGCACGTTGTAGCCACCCAACATGGTGGATAACAATTGCACGGCATGCGCAGGGCTAATCAAGGGCGACCTTGCTACGCCATTGGCAACATCGGCCAAAAAAGCGGCTTTCACGTAAGCGGCTTGGTCCACACCAGCAGGCGTGCGATTGCTAATTAAATCCAACAAGGTGTCGGCTTGATCGGCGGCTGGATTTTTAAGTAGCTCCACCACTTGCGCGACTTGCTCGGCATTGAGTGGCAAGGGCGGCAATTGTAGGGCAGCGCGTTCTTGGACGTGGGCTTGATAGGCTTTTAACATAGTAGGTGCATTCTTTAGTTTGGTTAAATAATTAGGGGTGATTATACAAGCTGAGCCCAGCGCTTAGGCTGAGCTGAGCTTTAATTTTTTAGTTAATAATGAGGCTCGCTGTTATTGGTATAAGGGTTTAGCAAAAGGCGTGCCACAACTTTGGCCTTTGGCCGACGCTTCCATTTTATCCATCAGCTCTTTTTCATAGCCTTTGCCGTGCTTTAATTCTAAAAAGGCCCGCACCTCAAACACATCGACAAAGCCGTTTTTATCCCGGTCCATTAAGGCGATGTGGTCTTCTACCGTGGGCCCGGTATAGCGACCGGCTTGGTCGGTTAAATAGTCCAGCAAATCCGCTGCCTGGGCAAACTTAGGCAACATACACAACAGCAACATGACTGCTAGCTTCCGTACCGACATGAACCTCACCCCCTAACTTCTCTAAAGTCTGGCAAGCTAACTGCCACTAACGCTATGGGTAGCCAAGCTTAATAAAGTTCAGCCACATCAAGGCGTCGGCATGCTCACCACGTGCTGGGCAATTTTTTCTTTCCATAAGGCCGGACCAGTTTGGTGCACCGACACGCCATGGCTATCAACGGCCACGGTCACCGGCATGTCTTGCACGGTAAATTCGTAGATGGCTTCCATGCCCAAATCGGCAAAGGCTAACACCTCGGCTTTTTTAATGGCTTTACTCACCAAATACGCCGCCCCGCCTACTGCGGTCAAATATACCGAGCGGTGTTTAGCAATCAGCGCTATGGTTTCATCGCCACGTTCAGCTTTACCGACCATGCCGAGCAAGCCCACCTGCCCTAGCATCATCTCGGTATAACCATCCATGCGGGTGGCCGTGGTCGGCCCCGCCGGCCCTACCGCTTCACCGGCTACCGCATCCACTGGGCCGACGTAATAAATAAAGCGGTTGGTGAAATCCACCGGCAAGCGCTCGCCCTTGGCCAGCATAGTGGCGATGCGCTTATGCGCCGCATCACGGCCGGTTAATAACTTACCGCTTAATAACAAGGTTTGCCCTGGCCGCCAAGCCTGTATGCTGTCCTTGGTCACGCGGTCTAAATCCACGCTTAAGGCATCGCTGCTGGGGGCCCATTGCACCTGTGGCCTGTCGCTTAGATTGGGCGGGATTAATTCGGCGGGACCACTGCCATCCAACTCAAAATGCACATGGCGGGTCGCCGCACAGTTAGGAATAATCGCCACCGGCAATGAGGCGGCATGGGTGGGGTAATCTAAAATCTTCACATCCAACACCGTGGCTAAGCCACCTAAACCTTGCGCGCCTATGCCTAGTGCGTTTACTTTTTCAAAAATCTCTAAGCGCAGTTCTTCTATGCGATTGTTAGCGCCTCGCGCTTTTAGCTCGTGCATATCGATGGGTGCCATCAAGGATTCTTTAGCCAGCAGCATGGCTTTTTCTGCACTGCCGCCTATGCCTATGCCTAACATCCCAGGCGGACACCAGCCTGCGCCCATTTGCGGCACAACCTCGAGTATCCAATCAACGATGCTGTCATTGGGATTGAGCATGGCTAACTTGGCTTTGTTTTCCGAGCCACCGCCTTTGGCCGCGATACTGATTTCAACTTTATCGCCGGCCACCATGGAGACATGCACCACGGCCGGCGTATTGTCTTTCGTGTTGCCACGCTTACCGGCTGGGTCACTGACCATGGAGGCGCGCAATTTATTCTCTGGCAACAAATAGGCACGGCGTACGCCCTCATTGACCATCTGCTCTAGCGTCAATTGGGCGTCCCACTGCACTTGCATGCCT
Source organism: Methylotenera sp. (assembly GCA_005791685.1). Classification (GTDB taxonomy): domain Bacteria; phylum Pseudomonadota; class Gammaproteobacteria; order Burkholderiales; family Methylophilaceae; genus Methylotenera. The sequence continues at coordinate 3,264 of SXVG01000016.1, forward strand.
ACTTTCACAAACGCCACGACGATGCCGGTGTCTTGGCATAGCGGCCGTTTGCCTTCGGCACACAAACGGGAATTACTTAAAATTTGTGCAATGGCGTCTTTAGCAGCCGGCGATTGCTCGGCCTCATAGGCACGCCCCAAGGCTTGGATGTAGTCCAGCGGATGGTAATAAGAAATGTACTGCAGCGCATCGGCTACACTTAGAATAAAATCTTCTTGCTTTATGGTGGTCATGTTGGCTGTTACCATCGTTTACCTAGCCGATTTAGCGTAGGCAATGCTGTTGTTGATGTCTTTACGTAAGATTTTACCATTTTTAGTGCGTGGAAAATCCTTGGTCAAATACACCGTTTTTGGGGTTTTATAAGCAGCCAAATGTTGCTTACCAAACGCCAACAACTCATCGGCCGTGACCTTTGCCTCGGGCTGCAAGATCACGTAAGTGACCACCAATAATTTGTCTTTTTCTAACTCCTCACCGACGGCCGCGCAATCGGCCACCGCTGGGTGCGATTTGTACACACGTTCGATTTCATAAGGTGACACGCGGTAACCAAAGCTCTTAATGATGTCGTCTTTACGGCCCAAGAACCAGATGTAGCCATCGGCATCGTAGCGGGCATAATCGCCGGTGAAAAACCAACCGTCGTGCTTGTACTTGGCCGTTTCTTCGTCCAAATTCCAATAGCGTAAAAACAAACCGGGATCGTTATCCGGTACGCATATCATGCCTTCCTCACCCAATGGCACGGCTTCTAGGGTGTCAGGATTGAGCAATTGTATGGCATGACCAGGTTGTGGGAAACCGGCTGAACCAGGGCGTATCGGTCTAAACACACTTTGACTTAAGTAATAAGAAAACTCACTCATGCCCACCGCTTCAAAAATATCCCGTCCAAAACGGCCGCGCCATTGTTGCAAGACCTCGTCCGACAAATGCTCACCGGCGCTCATGCAATGACGCAAGCTGGGCACGTCCGCTTGCGCGGCGGTGGATTTTTGGATGATTTGCCTATATATGGTGGGCACCCCAACAAAAATGGTGGCGCCGTGCTTGGCTATCAAACGCGTCCATAAATCGGCGTCGTTTTTACCCTCGTGCACGATCACGGTTTTACCCAAGTACAAGGGGTCCATCAAACCAGTACCCAGCACATAGGTCCAGTTAAACTTACCCGAATGCATGATGCGATCTTGGCTATTTTCTGAAAAATTAAACCAATACTTTGCCGCCGGCTCACGGCCAATCAAGGCTCTATGGGCGTGCAACACACCCTTGGGGTAGCCGGTGGTGCCCGAGGTATACACCAAATAAGCCGGATCATCGGCCGCCGTGGCATGGCTGCCTTCACAATGCGTAATCGCGGCCAATTGCAGGCTTAAATCGCTCACATTCAAGCTGGCATGTGGCTGAATCTCACCTACACCGGATAGAAACACCTGTTTTAAATTCGGCAAATTAGCCAAATGGTCTTGCAAAGCTGGCCAAGCCGCCTTGTCTGTAACCAACACGGTGGCGCCCGAATCTTTAGCCAAATAGGCCACTTCTTCGGCGGTGAGTAAGGTGGACGTTGGCACGGAAATGGCACCGCGCTTCATGCTACCTAAAAAGGCAATCGGATAGTCCAAGCTGTTAGGCAAGCGAATCAACACCCGGTCACCCGCCGCCACACCGCTGTTTCTTAGCAACTGAGCAAACTGGTCGGTGCGGCTAGCCAATTGGGCAAAGCTTATTTGCGAGCTACCATGCGCATCGTCTTCTACTATCATGGCGATGGTTTGCGCAATCGGCGTGTGCAAATGCTTATCGGTGCAGGCCGCGCCTATATTGAAATGTTTAGGTACGGCCCACTGCCAGACTGGAAATTCTTCAAATTTTTGCATGGTATATTCTCTATCCGTTTTAGTATTTTGTCGTAAACAGTCGGCCCTTGGCCGCTGCCTATCCCTACAATATGGCGCCGTATGGCCAGTTTTGGCGTATCACTTGGGCCGGCAACAATTCCAGCACGTGCAAGGCAAAGTTTTTATCTTCCGGCGTGATGGCTTGCAAGGCATGCGCGCGCAACAAGGTCTGCAAGGCTTTACCAAACATGGGCGGATCGAGCATTTCACCCTCAAACTTAATCGCCCCACCGTGCAAGGCATCGGCTTCTATGGCGGCTTTAAGTATGCGTACCTTTTGATTCACCTCGGTCGGCGATGGCGTGTAGGCGGTTTTGCATAAATGAATGTGGCCAGGGTGGATCACTTGCTTGCCGGTCAAGCCCATGGCCGCTTCTTGGCAAGCATGTTTATACACTACACGCGACTCGTTATCGCCGTGCAAATCCAGCCAACGCCTAACGTCGTGCGGCTCCAGAAATTTTTCCGGCATGATGTTGCTACCGATTAAGGTTTCCACCCCACCTATCACGCCTTTACCGGCGATACGCGCGTCAAACATCAAATGGTTCATGTAGAACTGCAACTCTTCTATCCAGTGTTCTGCGGTAATGTGTATGCCCATGGCTTTAGAGAAGTCATGGATACCAAATACCACGTGCTTAACCGTGCTGTATTGCAATAATTCTGGGGCTATCTTCAGAGATTTAGGATGCTCAATAATCGGCTGTATGGTGATATTTGGATTAATCTCAATCAAGAAACTGGATAAATCCCGCACCTCCGCCGCGCCATAAGCCTCACCGGCTTTGGCCAACATCACCACATCGATGTAATCGGACATGTCTTTGACCAACTGCATGTCCTGTTCGTATTCATCGGTGCGGAAAGAATTGGCACGTATGGCGATGGTCACTTTCTGATTAACCTTACGCAGCAAAGGCAGCTCTTGGCGCAATAGATTGCGGCTCATTTCTTTTTGCCGGCAACCGTCTTCCAAGTCAAAAATCAAGGTGTGCGCTTGCGTGTTGTGCGCGTGCTTACGCATACGCGCGGCCGCCTGCGTCAAGTCTTCGTATATACCCAGTGCCGGCGAATATTTAACCGGCGGATAATACAGTTGTATGCCTGGCCAGCTTTCACCCAACATAGCACTATTGCTATAGCATTTGATTTTGCTTGAGTTAGTCATAATCATTCTTTCGCTTATTTAATGAGGGCTAGACTGGTTTAATGATCACCAGACTGGCCTTCGGTTTTTTCACGGTCACTTAACTTAGCCAGCACACTTTGCAGTGCCGGGCCATCTAAGTTTCTTGCTTGCAAAGCTGACGCCTTAGCTATTGGCACCCTTAAGGTCAGCACATCTAAAAATTCGTTATCGGGCAAATCCAACAAGCCATCTAAAGCCACCAATTCGGCTTGCGTTAAGCCAGGCAAATAAGAAACGGCGAAACGCTGCAAAACAATGTCCAATTCCAACAGACCACGTCGACAACGCCAACTTAAGCGGCGCACTTGTTCGTCTGTCAGGTGTTGAGCTAGGGTCATGGTGTGCCTTACACTGACTTAATCTCTATGTGTTTTTTAGCTTTGCTTTTATGCTCGCGCGCTTGCTCAAATTTCAAATCTTTAATTTTGGCGATGGCCGCATTTGGATTCAATTTTTTCGGGCACACCTCCACGCAATTCATGATGTTGTGGCAACGGTATAAGCGATCTGGCTCTTCTAAATTATCCAAACGCTCATCCATGGCTTGGTCACGGCTGTCGACCATGAAACGGTAGGCCTGCATCAAACCAGCCGGGCCGACAAATTTATCTGGATTCCACCAGAAAGACGGGCAAGAAGTGGTGCATGAGCCACATAAAATGCACTCGTACAAGCCGTCCAATTTGGCCCTATCCGCTGGCGATTGCAAACGCTCGGTGGTAGGTGGGGCATCGTTATTAATTAGATATGGTTTGACCGAATTGTAGTTCTCAAAGAACTGCGTCATGTCCACCACCAAGTCGCGTATCACCGGCATGCCTGGCATAGGCCTTAACACCACCGGCTCTTCGAGATCGGCTAATTTGGTGATGCAAGCCAAGCCATTTTTGCCGTTGATGTTCATGCTGTCGGAACCGCACACGCCTTCACGGCAAGATTTACGCAAGCTTAAGCTGTCGTCTAAGTCCTTAATGCGTAACAAGGCATCCAGCAGCATTTGATCGCTGTCTTCCAAGGCCACCTCGTAGTCTTGCATATAGGGCTTTTTATCCAGGTCTGGATTAAATCGATAAATTGAGAATTTCATTTTTTTCATCTCTGTCTAGGTTTAAGCTTTGCCTTTAATACACGCGAGCTTTAGGCTCAAAACTGGGCACGGTTTGTGGTTGCAAGCGCACCGGCTTGTAACTTAAACGGTGGCCTTCACGGTAGTACAAGGAGTGCGACAACCATTTTTCATCATCACGCTGCATGAAGTCTTCACGCGCATGGGCGCCGCGGCTTTCGGTTCTAGCTTCTGCCGCGTGCATGGTAGCTAAGGCCACTTCCACCAAATTATCCAACTCCAAGGCATCCACCCTAGCGGTATTGAACACCTGGCTCTTATCGGTGATCACGGTACGCTTAGCGCGCTCGGCCACTTTGTCTATTTCGACCACGCCGGCATGCAACAAGTCTGGGAAACGGAACACCCCACAATGGGTTTGCATGGTGTCGCGTAGCGCTGCACCCACGTCTTTGACCGCCTCTCCTTGAGTTTGCGTGTCCAAGCGATTAAGTCTAGCCAAGGTTTTATCAAAGGCATCGGCGGCCAGAGGTTTATGGCTGTTGTCTTTTTTCACTTCTTCGACCATCTTGTCGCCCGCTGCGCGGCCGAACACCACCAAATCCAATAAGGAATTTGAGCCCAAACGGTTGGCGCCATGCACCGACACGCAAGCGCATTCACCCACTGCATACAAACCATGCACCACCGCTTGACCACCGCTGGCATCGGGAACGATGACTTGGCCTTGTAAGTTGGTCGGTATGCCGCCCATCATGTAGTGCGCAGTCGGCACGATGGGGATGGGGTCTTTAACCGGGTCAACGTTAGCAAAGGTTTTAGCAATTTCGCGTATGCCGGGCAATTTATCGTTAATCAAGGCCTCGCCCAGATGATCCAACTTGAGGTGCACCGCGTCTTTATTTTTGCCCACACCACGGCCTGCTTTGATCTCAGTGGCGATGGCACGCGACACCACGTCACGGCTGGCCAAATCTTTGGCATGCGGCGCGTAGCGCTCCATAAAGCGTTCGCCCTCGCTGTTCAATAAATAGCCGCCCTCGCCACGCACGCCCTCGGTGATCAAGACGCCGGCATTCAATACGCCGGTGGGGTGAAATTGCCAAAACTCCATGTCTTGCAATGGAATGCCTGCGCGCGCCGCCATGCCCAAGCCATCGCCGGTATTGATGAAGGCATTGGTGCTGGCCTTGAAAATACGACCGGCGCCACCGGTGGCCAACAAGGTGGCCTTAGCGCGTATGCAATGCACTTCGCCGGTTTCTATTTCCAGCGCCAAGACGCCGAGCACGTCGCCGTCTTTATCACGCAACAAATCCAAGGCCAACCACTCGACAAAAAACTGGGTATTGGACTGAATGTTGCGTTGGTACAGGGTGTGTAGCATGGCGTGACCGGTTCTATCGGCCACCGCACAGGTACGAGAAATCGCGCTTTCACCAAAATTCTGCGTCATGCCGCCAAACGGCCGTTGGAATATTTTGCCGTTCTCCAATCGATCAAACGGCATGCCAAAATGCTCCAGCTCGTAAATGGCGGCGGCGGCATTTTTACACATGAACTCGATGGCATCTTGATCGCCCAAGTAATCCGAACCTTTGATGGTGTCGTACATATGCCATAACCATTTATCATCGGCCACGTTGCCCAGCGCCGCGGCTATGCCGCCTTGGGCCGCCACGGTATGCGATCGGGTGGGAAACACTTTGGACAATACCGCCACTTTCAAACCGGATTGCGCCAATTGCAATGAGGCACGTAAACCCGCGCCACCGCCACCGACTACCAAGGCATCAAATACTTGTGTTGCAACTGCCATAAGCCACTAAACCTTAAATGAAAATTTTTAAATTAAGCCAACAATAAATAACTTGCCCAAACCAAATAAACCCAAAGCAAAACCACCAAGCTTTTTAACAAGACCTCACGCAGGCTGTCATTAGGCACGTAATCTTTAAATACATCGCGTATGCCTAGCCATGCGTGCAGCGTTAACGCTGTCCAAAACAACAGGGTCGCCATGCGCCACCAGAGTGGCTGAAAAAATTCAAGCCAAGTGGCGTAATCATTCGGCGCCAAATAAAAGAAACGCCCTACCGCCAACACGCTGTATATGGCCATGGCCAAGCCGGTTAGGCGTTGGGATAGCCACGCGCGCATGCCGGGGTAGCGTTTGGTTAAGAGTTCAATCAACATAAGTTATAGCCACAAAGTAAGGCTCACCACCAGCGTAGCAAGCAAACCCATCACCAACACCACTTTGCTGGTGTAACGGGCTTTCATGAGAGTCGTCATCCAATGCACGTCCATAGCCAAATGGCGAATGCCGGCAAAGAAATGGTGAAAAAATGCCCAAGCCAAGCCCATCAGCACCAGTTTAATAAAAGGGCTATGCAAAAAGGCCAAGACCATGGCTAAATGCGCCGCTGACTTTAATGACAAGTGCAACAGCAACAACATGACAGGCAGAACTAAGAATAGAGCGCAACCGGTGGCCCTATGCAAAATCGACACCAAGGCGTTAATCGGTAAACGGATGGTGAACAAATTGAGGTTTTTAGGCCGATTTTTTTTAATTGTGCTTGGCATCATGGTCTAGGCTGTCGTTTGTTGTGCCCTGGCAGCTTCAGCAACCGCACCGGATACGCGTGCTAATAAACGTTTATCAAACGGTTTAGGAATGATGTAATCTTTACCGAAACTCAAACTTTTTAAGTTATACGCTTGCAGAACATCAGCCGGTACCGGTTCACGCGCCAGCGCCGCCAAGGCATGCGCAGCAGCAATTTGCATTTCATCGGTAATTTGTTTGGCTTTAGCGTCCAAGGCACCACGGAACAAATACGGAAAACACAAGGCATTGTTTACTTGGTTAGGAAAATCCGAGCGACCGGTTGCCATTAAGATGTCATCCCGCACCGCGTGCGCCACGCTAGGTAAGATCTCTGGATCGGGGTTGGCCAACGCAAACACCACGGGTTTGGCCGCCATGACTTTTAGCAAATCGGCCGATAAGGCATTAGCGGCAGACACCCCGATGAATACATCGGCCCCCGGCATGACATCCGCTAGGGTTTTGGCCGCGCTAGGTGCCACTGCTAAATGGCGATTGTTATCGTGCAAATCGGGACGGGATGTGTCCAACACACCGGTCTTGTCGACCATGGTGATGTTGGTCGCCCCCATGAGCTTAAGCAAGCGTGCGCAAGAACAACCGGCCGCCCCTGCCCCTAAAAATACAATCTTAGCGCGGCTTAAGGTTTTGCCTTGTAATTCCAAGGCATTGGATAAGGCCGCCGCCACGATCACCGCTGTGCCGTGTTGATCATCGTGAAAAACGGGGATGTCTAGGCGGGCACGCAATTCGTTTTCTATTCTAAAGCAGTGTGGTGCGGCGATGTCTTCTAAATTAATCCCACCAAAAGTAGGCGCAATGTTGACCACGGTTTCAATAAACGCTTCCACGCTGGGGGCGTTGACCTCTATGTCGAACACGTCTATGCCGGCGAAGTGCTTAAACAACACCGCCTTGCCTTCCATGACCGGCTTGCTGGCAAGTGCGCCCATATTACCCAAGCCCAACACGGCGGTACCGTCGGTAATGACCGCGACCAAATTGCCTTTGTTGGTGTATCGATAGGCATTGGCCGCATCGCGGTTAATTTCACGCACCGGTACCGCCACCCCTGGCGTATAAGCCAAAGATAAATCCGCTTGACTGGCACAAGGCTTGGATGACTCAACCGACAGTTTTCCTGGTCTAGGATACTCGTGGTAATCCAGTGCGCGTTTTTTTAGATCATCCATTGCTTTTCACCTTTATTCAATATCGCATTCATGGCCAAATAAGCCAGCTTAGATCAAGCCGCTATTCCAACTCATTCATGTAATGGTGGTTGTCTGTGATACACATGCCCAAACGCCATTCCATAGGCTTATCCCCGTAAGTAAACGACACCCGCTCTATGCTTAAGATAGGCTCGTTTTCTTTCAACCCTAAAGCTTGCGCCACCTCACCTTGCGCCCCCACCGCTTTTAAGCGCTCTTCGGCACGCACCATGCGCACGCCAAATTCGGATTCGTACATGCTGTACATGGAGCCGTTGTTTTCTTCCACACGGTTGCCGTTTAAACCTTTAAATGGCGCAGCCGGCACGATGATGTGATCAAAAATTAAGGGGCGCCCAGAGAAGGTCAATAAACGCTTGATCTCTATAATGGAAGCACCGGCTTTTAAATCGAGGACTTGCCCCATGTGCACGTCGGCTTTGCCTTTAACACAGGATATGAATTCGTTTTTTAATAATTCTTTTTGACCGCCCACCGACGTCAAGCGCAAAAACCTAAGCTTCATGTTGTCCGCGCTGTGGGTAGCGACAAAGGTGCCCTTACCTTGCCGGCGGATTAAAATATTTTCCGTGGCCAAGGCGTCTATGGCTTTTCTTACCGTGCCTTGACTGACTTTATAACGGCCCGCTAAATCAATCTCGCTGGGGATCATGTCGCCAGGACGCCATTCCCCACCAATTAAACTTTGCGTTAACAAGACTTTAATCTGATCATAAAGCGGCTTATAACTGGGCGAGTTGTATTGTTTATCTATCATGATTTTTTATCTCATCTAAATTGAACGCGCAGAAAACTGCAATCCGTACACAACTAAATTAGCAATGGCTTATTTATATCATGCTATTTTTTAATAGTCTAGCATTTTATATCTTATATAAGACATAAGATATAGATTGACATTTTTTTATTTCTCTCTATATAATCGATTTAGCTTGATAATATCTATTACATATTAGCCAGATTAAAGGTAATCGAATGACTCAATATTTTCGTCCACGCCGCTCCATGCTCTACGTGCCTGGTTGCAACACGCACTACCTTGAGCGTGCCAGAACCCTGCACGCCGACTCGGTGATTTTGGACTTGGGCGACCCAGTCTTAGTCGAATGCAAAGAAGAATCACGCGATAACGTGGTGCGCTTTGTTAGCGAAGGCGGCTACGGCTCACGTGAAGTGGTGGTGCGCGTCAATGACCTCACTTCACAATGGGGTCCGGACGACATTAAAGCCGTGGCTAAAAGCAAAATCGACGCCGTACTGTTTCCTAACATTGAATCCAAACAAGACGTCTTGACGGCGCTGGCGCTATTGGATGCCGCTGGCGGCGGCCATTTGCCCATCATGGTCATGATAGAGAGCCCCATTGCCGTATTAAACGCCAAAGAAATTGCCAGCGCCTCCGACCGCATCGTTTGCATGGTCATGGCCACCTCAGACCTCATATCGCAATTGCACGCACGCGTGACGCACGAGCGCTCTGCCATACTCACGTCTTTATCATTGGTGATATTGGCCGCTCGCGCCTACGGCCATGCGGTAGTCGATGGCATCACCAGCGATTTTAAAAACATGCATTCATTTGAATACGCTTGCCGCTTAGGCCGCGACATGGGCTTTGATGGCAAATCCTTGGTGCACCCTGCGCAATTGGCTTACAGCAACGACGCTTACACCCCGCAAGCCAGCGAAGTGAAAAACGCGCGTGAAATCATCGCCGCCTTAAAAGCTGCCAATGAAATGGGCAAAGGCACGGTCGTGGTCAACGACAAATTGGTCGAACGCCACCACGTGCGTGCCGCCGAACGCCTACTTAAACTAAGTGAAATGATCAGCACATTGGAAGAGAGCCATGTCTAATAACGCGCAGAACAGCAGCAAAATCAATGCAGGTAACTTTTTTGAGGACTTCAAACTCAATCAAGTGATCACGCACGCCACGCCACGCACCATAGGTGAAGGCGAAGTGGCCCTCTACATGGCGCTAACCGGTGCTAGGCAAGCCTTGCATTCGGCTGATACGCTGGCCCAATCGCTAGGCTATAACTCCCGTCCGGTGGACGATTTATTGGCCTTTCATATCGCCTTTGGTAAAACCGTGCCCGATATTTCGGTCAACGCCGTAGCCAACTTAGGCTATGCCGAGGTGCGCTTTTTGCATCCGGTCTATGCCGGCGACACGCTTAGCACCAGCTCTACCGTCATAGGCTTAAAACAAAACTCCAACGGTCAATCCGGCGTGGTCTACGTGCGCTCGGTCTCCACCAACCAATTGCAGCAAGCGGTATTTTCATGGGTGCGCTGGGTGATGGTGCACAAAAAAGACCAAACCGCCCCCGCCCCCGCCACCGTTATTCCTAGCCTAGCCGATTTTGTCGCCAGCGCAGACTTGGCTGTGCCTGCCTGTTTGGATGCCAGAAGATTTAACACCGCCCATACCGGTGGCCCCTACCTATGGGACGACTACCAAGTGGGCGAACGCATCAACCACCCAGCCGGCATGACCATCAGCGACACCGACCACACCTTGGCTACCAAACTCTATCAAAACAACGCGCGCTTGCATTTTGATGCGCTGATGATGAAACCCAGTGCTTTTGGTCGCCGACTCATGTACGGCGGTCATGTTATTTCCGTGTGTCGCGCCCTATCGCACGATGGCTTGGAAAATGCCCTGTCCATCCTCGCCATCAATGCCGGTACGCACTGCAACCCAACGTTTGGCGACGACACCATCTACACCTGGACCGAAGTATTGGCCAAAGAAACCTTGCCTAATCGTAATGACGTGGCGACTTTAAGGCTGCGCATGGTCGGGGTAAAAAACACGCCGGCCAGCACTTTAACCAGTCGCCATATCACACAAGACGGCAAAACAAGCTACCACCCCAACGTGGTGCTAGACCTCGATTACACCGTGCTTATGCCACGTAAACAAGCTTAACTTAGCCTTAGGATTATTAATATGTTGACTGCAACTCTGGTTCACCCAAACGACGCATTATTTAGCGGGGAAAAATCCTTTCCCATCATCCCGTCTTGCGAGCATTTTGCCGGCAGTGAAAAATTAATCCTTAAAGCATTGGCCATGCAAGACAGCATAGGCCCGGTGTTTGATATTACCTGCGATTGCGAAGACGGCGCCCAAGCTGGCCAAGAACGTGACCACGCGGCCATGATAGTGCGCGTCTTAAACAGCGCCGATAACAAACATAAAATGGCCGGTGCGCGCATACACGACTACACCCACCCAGCTTGGAAGCAAGACATCGACATCTTGGTTGCAGGAGCTGGGCAAGTGTTGAGCTACATCACCATTCCCAAATGCACTAGCCACGCGCAAGCCAAAGAAATGATCGCTTACATACAAAAAGTAGCGACCTTTAATGGCATCACCCGTGAGATACCGGTGCACATTCTGATTGAAACGCACGGCGCTTTAAAAGCCGTGCACGACATCGCCACCTTGCCTTGGCTGCAAGTACTGGATTTTGGCTTGATGGATTTTGTCAGCGGCCACCACGGCGCCATTCCGGCTTCAGCCATGCGCAGCCCAGGCCAATTTGACCACCGCTTGTTAGCGCGCGCTAAAGCCGAATTGGTTGCTGCCGCATTAGCCAATGGCGTGGTGCCAGCGCACAACGTAACCTTGGATTTGAAAAACGTGGAAACCACCCACAGCGACGCCTCACGCGCCCGCAATGAGTTTGGCTTTTTACGCATGTGGAGCATCTACCCCACGCAAATTGAAGCCATCGTCAGCGCCATGAAACCAAATTTTGACGAAGTGCAAGACGGCGCCAACATTTTATTGGCCGCACAACAAGCCGATTGGGGCCCGATTCAATACGACGGCGAATTGCACGACAGAGCCACTTACCGCTATTTCTGGGAAATATTGCAAAAGGCCAAGCTCACCAAGGTGGCCATTCCAGCGGAAGCCATGCAAGCTTTCTTTAATTAGTTAGCCCTTAATTTAATTTTAGGTAATCACCATGACACAAGCCACCACCGCGGGCGCACGATTTCGCGCTGCCCTTAAAGCCGAAAAACCCTTGCAAATCATAGGCGCGATTAACGCCTACCACGCCATGCTGGCCACTCAAAGCGGCTTCAAGGCCTTGTATTTGTCCGGTGGCGGCGTCGCAGCCGGTTCCTTAGGTTTGCCTGATTTGGGCATCTCCACCCTAGAAGACGTGTTAATAGACGTGCGCCGCATCACCGACAGAGTCGACACACCCTTGCTGGTTGACATCGATACCGGCTGGGGCGGTGCATTTAACATCGCACGCAGCGTACAAAGCATAGCCAAGGCCGGTGCCGCCGCGGTGCACATTGAAGACCAAGTCAGCGCCAAACGCTGCGGTCACCGCCCAAATAAAGCCATTGTCAGCCTAGAAGAAATGGTCGACCGGGTTAAAGCCGCGGTTGACGCTAAACCCTACGACGATTTTGTCGTTATGGCCAGAACCGACGCCTTGGCAGTGGAAGGCTTGCAATCGGCCATTGATCGGGCATGTGCCTGTGCAGAAGCCGGTGCCGACATGATCTTCCCAGAAGCCATCACCGAATTGAGCATGTACAAACAATTTGCCGCCGCGGTCAAGGTGCCAGTATTGGCCAACATCACCGAATTTGGCAGCACACCTTTATTCACCGTAGACGAATTGCGCGGTGCCGATGTCAGCATGGTGCTCTACCCCTTATCGGCCTTCCGTGCCATGAATAAAGCTGCCCTTAGCGTTTATCAAGCGACGCGCCGTGACGGCACACAGAAAAACGTTGTAGACCTCATGCAAACGCGTGCCGACCTCTACGAGCATTTGGGTTACCACGCCTTTGAACAAAAATTGGATGCCCTTTTTAAAGGAGAAAAGTAGTCATGCAAACCACGGCTCAAACCCCAACAGCAGAAGCGCCTAAAAAGAAAAAAGGCGTGGCCTTGGCCGGCGTGACCGCTGGCAGCACCGCCATTTGCACGGTAGGTCACACCGGTAACGATTTGCACTACCGCGGCTACGACATCATAGAGTTAGCCAAACACGCGACCTTTGAGGAAGTGGCCTATTTATTGATACACGGCGAACTGCCTAACAAAAGCCAACTGGCGGCTTACCATGCCAAGCTAAAAAAATTGCGTGAATTGCCTGCGGCGCTTAAAACCGTGCTCGAGCAAATCCCTAAAGACACCCACCCTATGGACGTGATGCGCACCGGTTGCGCCATGCTAGGCACCTTGGAGCCAGAAGTGGCCGACCGCAACACCAGCGCCGCCCAAGATTTGGGTGACCGCTTAATCGCTTGCTTTGGTTCGATTCTGCTGTATTGGTACCACTATAGCCACAACGGCAAACGCGTGGAGGTAAACACCAACGACGACAGCATCGCCGCGCATTTCTTGCACGTCTTGCACGGCAAAGCGCCTAGCCAATTGCACATCGATGCCATGAACACCTCATTGGTGTTGTACGCCGAGCACGA
>SXVG01000096.1 GCA_005791685.1 Methylotenera sp.
ATGAGTGTTAACGATATTTTGGTGCAAGGCGCTGAACCTCTATTTTTCCTTGATTACTTTGCCTGCGGCAAATTGGAAGTGGGCACGGCCGCACAAGTGATCAAAGGCATTGCCGCCGGTTGTGAGCAATCCGGGTGCGCTTTAGTGGGTGGCGACACCGCCGAGATGCCGGGCATGTACCCAGCCGGTGAATACGATTTAGCCGGCTTTGCCGTGGGTTGCGTCGATAAAGAAAACATCATCAATGGCAGCACCATAGCGGCCGGTGACGTGGTGCTGGGGTTGGCATCCAGTGGTGCCCATTCCAACGGTTATTCATTGATACGCAAGCTGATAGCCAAATCCGGTATCGATTTTGCATCGGACTTCCACGGCCGCCCATTTAAAGACGTGGTGATGGCGCCTACCCGTATTTACGTTAAACCTTTGTTGCAGTTGCTGGCCACCCTGCCGGTGAAAGGCATGGCGCACATCACCGGTGGTGGCATCACGGAAAACATTCCGCGTGTCTTGCCAGCGGGTTTAACCGCGGAGATTAAAAAAGGCAGTTGGCCTATGCCGCCTTTATTCACTTGGCTGCAAGCCCAAGGCAATGTCGCGGATTTGGAAATGTATAAAACCTTTAATTGCGGCATAGGCATGGCCGTGATTGTGGCCGAAGAGCATGCTGCTGCTGCCATGGACTTATTAACTGAGGCCGGTGAAAGCGTGTTTCACATAGGCCAAGTGCGTGCGCAAAAAGCCGGCGAAGCCCCTACGCTTGTCCTCTAAGCCTATCCTGTCTAGCGCAAGTCGCTGGCCGCATTAACACTATAAAGAAAAGCAAATGACCCCAAATTTAATCCGGCAAGCGGCGGTAATGTTATCCAATCTGCTGGAATTCAATAGCCCGGCGGATGCCAAGCTGAGCGAATTTTTTCGCAACAACCGCGATTTGGGCACCAAAGAACGCGCTTTTGTCGCCGAGAGCGTTTACGGCGTATTGCGCCGCTTACGCTTTCTAAGTGCAGTCACCGCTACCGACGACACCGATAACGACGACGCGCGTAAATTGGTCTTGGCCTGGATGTTGCGCATACAAGGCATGAGCATACAAAAAATGGAGCCCATGCTCAGCGAGCAGCAAATCGAATGGGCCCGCACCATTAAAGCTAAATCCACAGAAAACCTACCGTTGGCCGTGCAGGCCGATGTGCGGGATTGGTTGTGGGAGAAATTGGTGGCGCAATACGGTGAGGCTGAGGCCTTGACCATAGCCCGCAGCATGCACGAAGGCGCGACCTTAGATTTACGTGTCAACACCATTAAAGCCACGCGCGATGAGGTACTGGCAAAATTTATCGCCGAAAACACCACGGGGGAGGCGAACATCACCCCTACCCCTTATTCACCCATCGGCTTGCGCATGCCTTTGCGGTTAAACATTAGCCGTCATGTGATGTTTACCGATGGCCAAATCGAAGTGCAAGACGAAGGCAGTCAAATCCTAGCGCATTTGGTGGCAGCCAAGCGCGGCATGATGGTGGCGGATTTCTGTGCCGGTGCCGGCGGCAAGACCTTGGCCATGGGCGCCTTGATGCGCAATACCGGCCGTTTGTATGCGTTTGATGTGTCGGAAAAACGCTTGCACAGCTTAGGCCAACGCCTAAAACGCTCCGGCTTAAGCAACCTTAATGCGCAGCGCATCAACGGCGAAAATGACCCTAAATTAAAACGCTTAAACGGAAAATTTGATCGCGTGTTGGTCGATGCACCTTGTACAGGCTTGGGCACCTTGCGCCGTAATCCGGATTTAAAATGGCGCCAAACGCCACAAGATTTAGCCGAGTTAACCGTTAAGCAAGCGGCGATTTTAGCCCGTGCGGCCAAGTTAACTAAAGCCGGTGGCCGTTTAATTTATTCCACCTGCAGTTTGTTAAGCGACGAAAACGAACAGATAGCGCAAGCTTTTTTGGCGGCACACCCAGACTACACTTTGCTGAACGCGGCTGAGGTTTTGAGCCAACAGCAAATTGCCTTGGACACTGGCCCGTATTTAAAACTGCTGCCGCATTTGCACCAGACCGATGGCTTTTTTGCGGCCGTATTTGAAAAAACCGCAGACACGCCGGTGAAGAAGGCGCTAGAGAAACAACTAAATGCCCCACGTGCCGAGGTGGAGGAAGCGCCGGCTGAGGAAAAAGTGGCTACGCCAAAAAAAGCCAGCACGGTTAAAAAATCCACAGCTGTTAAAAAACCCAGTGCCATCAAAAAAGTCACGGCAACGGAAAAAGCACCAGTCAAAAAACCCGCTAAAGCCGTTAAAATAAAAGCCCCCAAGGCTTAAGACCAATACATGAAATGGCCTAGCCTCAACCTGCAAATTGTATTAGGCGCTGTGTTTGGGGTAGCGCTAGGGGCTTATTTTCATGATCTAGGCGCATCCCATCCATTGACGCAGGGCGGGGTCTATGCGGCCAGTTTGCTGGGCACCCTGTTCATTGATTTACTCAAAATGATCTTGATCCCCTTGGTGTTTTGTTCCATTGCGGTCGGCATCGCTAACCTGCGCCAACACCAGCAAATGCATAGGGTATGGGTCAGCACTTTACTGTTTTTTATCAGCAGCATGGCGATCGCAATTACCCTGGCATTGCTGGCCGGCAATTACTTTAAGCCTGGGGCAGGTTTGCATTTGTCCATGTTTGAGCATGCCATGCAAAATTTCCAAGCCAAGCAGTTGCCGCTACCCGAATTTTTAGCGCAATTTCTGCACGGTCTATTCCTTAATCCCTTTACTGCTTTATCGCAAGGCAACGTGTTGGCGGTGGTGTG
>SXVG01000017.1 GCA_005791685.1 Methylotenera sp.
GTTTGGGGTGAGTTGGGCGGGGGTGCCGTTAAAGATGGCTTGGTGGGCGGAATAGATTTCATGGCGGGTGTTGCGGTTTTCTATCACGCTCAAGCCGATTTCTGCGGCCAATTGCAAGATGGTGTCGCGGGTAATGCCTTCTAAGGCGCTGGTGAGGTCAGGCGTATACAGCTTACCGTTGCGTATGATGAAGATATTTTCCCCCGAGCCTTCTGCCACAAAGCCATCTACGTCTAACAGCAAGGCTTCGTCGTAGCCATCCAATGCTGCTTCTTGGTGGGCCAAGATGCTGTTCATGTAGTTGCCGTTGGCTTTGGCTTTACACATGGTGATGTTGACGTGGTGACGGGAAAAAGACGAGGTTTTAACGCGTATGCCGTTATCCAAAGCGTCTTGACCCATGTAAGCGCCCCATTTCCAAGCCGCCACGATGACGTGAGTGGACAAGGTTTTAGCCGAAATGCCCATGGCTTCTGCCCCGTAAAAAGCCATGGGGCGCATGTAGGCCGATTCTAGATTATTCTCTCGCACGGCGGCTTTTTGCGCTTCCATCATTTGTTCTTTGCTGTAAGGCATTTTCATTTGCAAAATATGGGCGCTGCGAAACAGGCGGTCGGTGTGTTCTTTTAGGCGGAAGATGGCCGTGCCTTTATCGGTTTTGTAAGCGCGTACGCCTTCAAATACACCCATGCCGTAATGCAAGGTGTGGGTTAAAACGTGGGTGGTGGCATCGCGCCAGTTAACCATTTTGCCGTCATACCAAATTACGCCATCGCGGTCTGCCATTGAGGTTGGAATTGCCATGCTGCTGCCTTATAAACAAATTTTGTAAAAGTCTTATTGTAAACTAAAGGCTGTAATTCTTGTCGCATGTTAAAATCTAATTTGGCCCAAATGCCAGGATATTTACTGATTTAATGATTGAATAAGGTTAAGCAATGCGATATTTAACGGTATTTTTATTGATAACGGCCTTGGCCGCCTGCAAACCCGCTGTGGATAATAGGCAGTTGGTGGCGACCGATATTACTGGCGCCGACTTTGCTCAAACTTTAAGCTTGACTGACCACAACGGCCAGTCGCGCAGCTTGGCTGAATTTAAAGGCCAAGCCGTGGTGCTGTTTTTTGGCTACACGCATTGCCCAGACGTTTGCCCCACCACCATGCTGGACTTGAAGCAGACCATGAAATTATTAGGCCCGCGTGCCGATGAGTTGCAAGTGTTGTTTGTTACCCTGGATCCAGAGCGCGATACGCAAGCGGTGTTGGCGCAATTTGTACCTTCGTTTGATCCACGCTTTATCGGTTTGCGTGGCAACGAACAAGAAATCAAGCAGACGGTCGCCAATTTTAAAATATACGCGAAGAAAGTTGAAGTGCAAGGCAAGTCCAGTTATACGCTAGACCACAGTGCCGGCATGTATGTGTTTGATAAAGCCGGCAAGATTCGACTGTATGTCGATTACGGTGAAAAGCCCGCCGACATCGCCAATGACATTTTGCACATCCTCTAAACGGTCTTAGGACTGGCGCATTTTCGCTTGATTTTTAGCGTCAAATTTTTCTTTATTGATGATGTAGCGCTCGTGTTTGCCGCTGGATATCAAATCTATGCCGTCGTGTGCCTCGACCGCAAAAATAAGTTTCCTACCTTCCACTGCTAGCAATTTCACCGTGGCCGTCAGCTCTAACCCAGGCGGCGTGGCGGCTAGGTGGCTGATGTCTATGTGGGTGCCCACGGTTTGTTCTTGTGGCCAATCCAGATGTGGCTTAATCGCCATGATGCAAGCCCATTCTAGAAAGCCCACCAAAAACCCCGTGGCAAACACTTCGGGCATGAGCAAGAAGTCCGGTGATTCCGGATAGAGTGCCGGCACGGTTTTTTCCTTACTCACAACAAATTTATGCTGGTAGCTAATGCCGGCTATTAAGCTGTCTTTCATGAGCTGCTTCTCCTTTCATTAAGCTTAACAAAAAGGCCGACCCATGGGCCAGCCTTTTTGATTAACGCATGCTTGGGTCGGATTTTAGCTCAATGCGCTTAGTCCGACAAAATCAAGCCACAAGGTGCACTTACATATACAGCAAGGGCACGATTAACAAGGCCACAATATTGATGATTTTAATCAATGGGTTGACCGCAGGACCAGCCGTGTCTTTGTAAGGATCGCCAACGGTGTCGCCGGTTACAGCTGCTTTGTGGGCTTCTGAACCTTTGCCGCCGTGGTTGCCGTCTTCTATGTATTTTTTGGCATTATCCCAAGCGCCGCCACCGGTACACATGGAAATCGCCACAAATAGACCGGTCACGATAGTGCCCATGAGCATACCACCTAAAGCCACTGGACCTAACAGCAAGCCAACCGCAACGGGTACGGCCACCGGCAGTAAAGATGGAACCATCATTTCTTTAATGGCGGCCGTGGTGAGCAAGTCAACGGCTTTGCCGTATTCTGGCTTGCCTGTGCCGTCCATGATGCCTTTGATGTCACGGAACTGACGGCGCACTTCTTCAACCACTGCGCCAGCAGCACGGCCTACCGCTTCCATTGCCATGGCGGCAAACAAGAAGGGGATCAGGCCACCGATGAATAAACCGATGATGACCATAGGATCGCTTAGGTCAAATTTAGCCACCATGCCCGCACCTTCTAACTTGTGCGTGTAGTCGGCAAATAAGACCAAGGCGGCTAAACCAGCAGAACCAATGGCGTAGCCTTTGGTCACCGCTTTGGTGGTGTTGCCTACCGCATCCAGTGGGTCGGTTACGTCACGCACTTCTTTTGGTAGGCCAGACATTTCGGCTATGCCACCGGCGTTATCGGTAATCGGACCGTATGCGTCTAAAGCCACCACGATACCGGCCATGCTCAACATAGAGGTTGCCGCTACCGCCACACCGTATAAGCCGCCTAAGTAGTGGGAAGCGAAAATGGCTAGACAAACAGACAACACAGGCCAAGCCGTGGATTTCATGGAAATACCGATACCGGCAATGATGTTGGTGGCGTGACCGGTGGTGGAAGCTTGAGCAATGTGTTTAACCGGTGCGTAATCGGTACCGGTGTAATACTCAGTAATCCATACCAAGGCGGCCGTGAGGATTAAGCCCACAGCGCAAGCGCCAAACAGTTGATTGGCGGAAACCGCTAAATCACCCGCCATCAAGCCTTCTGGGAACATTTTGGTGGTGACAAAGTAGAATGCCACTAATGACAAGCTGCCTGCTACCGCCAGGCCTTTGTACAGCGCAGGCATGACATTTTTCATGCCAGGCGATGCTTTAACAAAGAAGCAACCTATGATGGAGGCGACAATGGATACCGCTGCTAACATCAATGGGTAGATGATGCCATCTTCCCCAGCATTGGTTAGCAACAGACCACCCAATACCATGGTGGCAATCAGAGTAACGGCATAGGTTTCAAATAAGTCAGCGGCCATACCTGCGCAATCGCCGACGTTATCACCGACGTTATCGGCAATCACGGCAGGGTTGCGTGGATCATCTTCTGGGATACCGGCTTCCACTTTACCGACCAAGTCCGCACCAACGTCCGCACCTTTAGTGAAAATGCCGCCGCCTAGACGGGCAAAGATGGAGATAAGGGATGAGCCAAAAGCCAAGCCTATCAATGGGTTTAAATCCACCGCTTGTTCGGCTGGGGTAAGGGATAACAGGTAAGCGTAAAAACCAGCCACACCTAATAGCCCTAAGCCCACCACCAACATGCCGGTGATGGCGCCGCCTTTAAACGCTACGTCCAAGGCCGGTGCGATACCGCCAGTAGCGGCTTGGGCCGTTCTTACGTTGGCTTTAACGGAAACATTCATGCCTATGAAGCCGCAAGCGCCGGATAGCACTGCGCCAATAACGAAGCCTACGGCAGTGGTGGTGCCCAAAAATAAGCCGATTAAGACGGCTAACACCACACCGACCACGGTAATGGTTTTGTATTGGCGGGCTAAATAAGCGGCCGCGCCTTGCTGAATTGCACTTGCAATTTCTTGCATGCGCGCATTACCTGCTGGCAAGCCTGAAATCCATTTACTCATTACTAGGCCATACAGGACTGCTAAAAAAGCAGCGCCGATAGCAATCATTAGTGCAACTGACATGACTTCTCCCTATCTAAATTTTTATAAATTACGTGAGTATTAAACTGCGTTTAAATGCTAAAAATATAACTAGTACGAATTTAAGATGCTGTTAAGGGCGTATCACCCACATCTTGTTTTAAAGCGATGCTAAGTATTACGAATAATCTGCCGCTACTTTTACATGTAAATAGTTTGTAACAACGGTTCATTATTACACTAATAAGCCGGCTGAACAACCACTAGTTAGCTGGCGCTTGGGCGGCTGTTGGGCGGGGTAAATGGCCGTTGTTAAAGGCTTTGGGCTGGGCCATTTATTTTTTAAGTGGATTTGTTAGCTAATCTGACCAGTGCGTCGCCTAATTCGGTGCCACTTAATTTTTTGGCCAATTGATTAAGCTCATTAGCGGCTTTGCTACTGAGCTTTTTAATGGCCTTAGGGCGGGGTTGTGGACTAGATTTTACTTGCACTTTCACCCGAATTGCAGTAACTTCACACCCTTGCTTTTCGAGCTGAATCAATAGGCTAGGGATGCAGAGTTTAATTTTTGCTGCGACGGCATTGTTGCTCGCGTATAAATTTAATTGTTGATTCTTAATGCTACTGGCATGACTTAGCTGAGCTAGGTTAGCCGGGACTATCGTTAGCCAAATTTTTTGTGCGGCCTGCGCCTCTTTGCTGTGCGCAGTTAGTCCTATCAATTCAGCTTGATTGAGTAGGGTATTAAACTGGCGCATGCGAGCGGGTCTTGCAAATTAGGCTAATTGGAAATGCGATGAACATCATTTTTATCTCAAATAGTATGGCAAAAGCAAAAACGCTCTCGGTGTTACACGTGAGCGCCATTGTGCTTGCGCTGCTTGTGTTGCCAGTGTTACTGACCTTACTGTTGATTGTGCCACAGGATGCGCCAGCGCAACAGGGGGTAAAACCGTCCAAGCTAAGGTTTGCTTTTATTATTAATAACCCACAAAAGCACTTGGATGCGTACGCCCTGCAGTTGGGCGAGTTGCAAGCGCGCATGATGCGCTTAGACGCACAAAGTGAGCGTTTGGCTAAATTGGCTGGGGGTAAAAAAGCCACTGCGTCCAAGTCGGATACCGATCACAAATCGCCCAGCCCAGCCGCCGGTTCAAGCGCCCCAGCGAGCCAAGTGCCGCCGGCCAATCGCGGTGGCCCCTTGGTGTTAAGCAGCCCGTATACCGAGTTGGATTTGCAGAGGCGTATTGCCGAGCTCACCGCCAGGGTGGAATTTGAAGCGGAATACATGAGTGACTTGGAGGCCAAATTGCTGCAACAAAGCATGCTAAAAGGCGTGCTGCCCAACAGCAGTCCGATACGTGCGGCGTTTAATTCATCCAGCTACGGTTGGCGCATAGACCCCTTTAATGGCCGCAAAGCTTTTCATGAAGGCTTGGATTTTTCGGCTGAGACGGGCACCACCATCTTTGCCGCGGCGGGGGGCATAGTCACGGCCGCTGAATCCATGCCCGATTATGGTAAAATCGTCATCATTGCGCATGGCTCTGGTTTAGAAACACGTTACGGCCACACCTCTAAATTATTGGTCAAGGTGGGTGAGCGGGTTAAAAAAGGCCAAGCCGTGGCAGAAGTAGGCAATACCGGGCGTTCCACTGGGCCGCATTTGCATTATGAAATCAGGCTAAATGGCAATGCTTTGGACCCAAGAAAATACCTGAATGCGAGATTGAATTAATCAAGTTCAGCCAATGGGCTTAACTTAAAAATAGCGACATTAAAAAACATAAAGTCACCCAACCCTTTTACATACCCCCAAGTTATTTATTCTCTAAGCGGAAAGCGCCTCATTTCATGATTTCAACGTTGTTTAAAAAAATATTCGGTAGCCGTAACGAAAGACTGGTCAAGCAGTATGCACAAAAAGTGCACAGCATTAATGCCTTAGAGCCTAGTATGCAAGCCTTGTCGGATGAGGCGCTGAAAGCCAAGACGGCAGAATTTAAACAACGCTACGCCAATGGCGAAACCTTAGAGCAATTGCTGCCAGAAGCCTTTGCCGTGGTGCGTGAAGCCGGTAAGCGCGTGTTGGCCATGCGCCATTTTGATGTGCAATTGATCGGTGGCATGGTGTTAAATGCCGGCAAGATAGGTGAAATGCGTACTGGTGAGGGTAAGACTTTGGTCGCCACCTTGCCGGTCTATTTAAATGCCTTAACCGGTAAAGGCGTGCACGTGGTGACCGTCAATGATTATTTGGCTAAGCGCGATGCCGAGTGGATGGGCAAGCTCTATCAATTTTTGGGTTTAAGCGTAGGTATCAACCTGTCGCAAATGCCTAATGATGCCAAGCGGGCGGCTTATGCGGCCGACATCACATAAGGTAAAAATAAAGAATACGGTTTTGACTATTTGCGCGACAACATGGTGCACAGCCGCGACGAGCGTGTGCAGCGTGGTTTGAGTTATGCGCTGATAGACGAAGTCGATTCGATTTTAATCGACGAGGCTAGGACGCCTTTGATTATTTCTGGTCAGGCCGATGACAGCATCGCCTTATACAGCCAAATCAATGCGGTAGCAGCCAAGTTGGTGGCGCAGACCGAAGAGGAAGGCGCTGGCGACTTTTGGGCAGATGAAAAAAATCAAAACGTGGTGATGTCTGAGCAAGGCCATGAGCATGCCGAAGCCTTGTTGGCGGAATCGGGCATGTTGCCAGAGGGCTCGAGTTTGTATGAGGCGGCCAACATTACCTTGGTACACCATTTATACGCCTCTTTGCGCGCGCGCAACCTCTATCACCGCGATCAGCATTACGTGGTGCGCAATGGCGAAGTGACCATCGTCGATGAGATCAATGGCCGCATGATGCCAGGGCGTCGCTGGTCAGACGGCTTACATCAAGCGGTGGAAGCCAAAGAAGGCGTGGA
>SXVG01000097.1 GCA_005791685.1 Methylotenera sp.
CAACGCCAACGGGCCGTGTTCGGTGAAACGCTCATACGCCACATTGGCATGCGGCAGTTCCGCGCGCACTTTGCTAATCAAAGCATCGTGGCCATACTCTTTACTGACTTTGCTCAGCCCGGCGATTTCACCAAGACCGCGACCGCCATCCGCCAATACGAGCAAAGGACTACCCAAGCACTGTTGTTTGGCTTGATGCTGGTAAGTCACCGTGGCGAGCGCCGCGTCATGCCTAATAGCCTCAGCACTAGCTTCAAACAAGAAATTCACCAAAGGCTGTTGACTGAGCGCCTGATCTAAAGCGCGACTTAAGTCCCCATAAGACAGCACATAACCCAGCGCCTCTTGGTTTAAATCAGCGGCTTGCAAGAGCGAACGGCCTAAACTGCCTTTTTGTGACACGTGTATGCTGTTGATGGCGGTCGCCGATGGCGCCAGCGTTGGCCAAATGCCTAAATTTTCCAGTATGCGCCGACTGCCAAAGGACAAGGCTAAGGCGCGCTTTTCTTGATAGGCGGCCGCCTGTTTACGCGCCTCCAGCACGGTAGAGGCTATGCCTTGCTGGGCCAATAATAGCGCCAAGGTAGCGCCAACCGGGCCGCCGCCTACAATGACCACGGGCGCCGTCATGACGTTTGCATCAAGGCTTCTATATCGGCTACCGATTTAACCGCCTTGGCCGTTAAGACGTCACAACCGGTCGCCGTCACCAATACATCGTCTTCTATGCGTATGCCTATGTTCCAAAAATGTTCAGGGACCTTGGCCGCAGGACGTATATAACAACCCGGCTCAACGGTTAAACTCATGCCCGCTTCCAAGCTACGCCATTGCTGATTTTTATCTTTATACTCACCCACATCGTGCACATCCAAACCCAACCAATGGCCGGTTCTATGCATATAGAATTGCCGGTAATCGCCACTTTCCAGCACCGCTTGCGGGCTGCCATGACACAGCTTTAAATCCACAAAGCCTTGCGCTAACACGGCCAAGGCCGCTTCATGCGGGGCAGACCAAGCATGGCCAGGGCGCACCGCTGCGATGGCGGCTAACTGGGCCGCCAACACCAACTCATAGAGGTCTTTTTGCACCGCGCTAAACTTGCCATTCACCGGGAAAGTGCGGCTAATGTCGGAGGCGTAGCCATCCAATTCACAACCCGCGTCTATGAGCACCAAGTCACCGTCACGCAAGACGGCATTATTGGCGTTGTAATGCAAGGTGCAGGCATTCGCTCCCCCAGCCACGATGCTGTTATAGGCTGGCGCTTGCGCACCCTGCCTATAAAACTCGTGTAAAAATTCTGCTTCTAATTGGTATTCCCGCATGCCAGGCCGCACAAACTGCATGGCTCGATTATGCGCAGTGGCGGCAATATCGGCAGACTCACGTAGGATGGCCTGCTCAAACGGCGATTTATACAAGCGCATTTCGTCCATGAGCGGGCGCGGATCACAGAGGGTATCGGGCACGCTTACCCCACTTCTGGCCTGTTCACGCAAGCTATTTAAGCAGGCTGTTAAGCGCGCATCCCAAGCGGCATTGGCCCCCAGACCAAAATACAGCTTAGGCTGATTGGCCAACAGTGTTAATAGCTGCGCATCCAGTTCGTCCATGCTGTAGGCGGCATCAAAGCCAAACTCCTCGCAAGCGGCCGCCGGGCCATAACGAAAGCCGTCCCAAATCTCCCGTTCCGGGTCTTTATCTCGGCAAAAAAGTATGGATTTTGCTTCGTCCCCTGCCAGCAACAGCAATACCGCGTCCGGCTCTTTAAAGCCTGTTAAATAATAAAAAGAGCTGTCAAAGCGATAAGGGTAATGGCTGTCACGATTGCGTATAACTTCGGCGGCCGTGGGAATAATGGCCAGGCCTACGCCCATGGCGGCCAGCATGGTTTGCCGTCTGGATTTAAATTCTGTGAGTGCTGCATTCATGTGCTGTTCGCCTAGTTAATCGCCTGTTCAGGCCAAGCCTGCTGGCGCATTTAATTGCCTATCTAAATTTTGCAAGCGCTCTGGCGTGCCTATATCATGCCAAACGCCGGTATAGTGCTCGGCCGTGACTCGGCGCACGGCCATGGCCTGACGCAACAAGGGCGCCAATTTGGCAGCTTGACCCGCCACCACCCCGGCAAATAAGCTGGGCTGGTAAACGCCGACACCGGAAAAAGTAAGTTTAGCCGACCCGCTTTCCACCAAGTGCCCGTCAGTAATAGCAAAATCACCTTGCGGGTGTTGTGCTGGATTATCCACCATCAGCAAGTGGGCTAAGTTCGGCAGCAGCGCACCCTGCAACAGCGCGAGCGCAGCAAAATCAATCTCGGTATAAATGTCCGCATTGACCACTAAAAAAGCCTGTTCGCCCAATAAGGGCAGCGCCTGAGCGATACCGCCGGCAGTTTCCAATGCGTTTTGTTCAGGGCTGTAGGCTATGTGCATGGCCCAATGACTGCCATTGCCGAGGGCTTGTTCAATTTGCCCCCCTAAATGGGCATGATTAATCACCACCTCTTTAAATCCGGCTTGCGCCAAACGTTCCAAATGCCAAACGATGAGCGGTTTACCGCCCACCTTGAGCAAAGGTTTGGGGGTGAAATCGGTCAAAGGGCGCATGCGCTCACCCCGACCCGCGGCCAATAGCATCGCTTTCATTAAAACGTGTAGCCTTCCTGGGGCACGACCTTGTCCAATTGATTAAGCAAACGCAGCATCGGCCTTAATTCAACATAGCGCTCGCATACCTTACGTAGCTGCATCATCACCAAAGGCTGGTCTTTTAAGTAGCCATGCTTACCGTCTCGATGACTGAGCCTGGCAAAAATGCCCAACACCTTGATATGCCGCTGCGCACCCATCCATTCAAAATCACGGTAAAACTCACTGAAATCATGCGGCACCGGCAAGCCGGCTTTTTTGGCGGCCTGCCAATAACGCACCGCACTGTCGATCACCTGCTCCTCTTCCCAAGCGATATAAGCATCTTTTAACAAAGACACCAAATCGTAAGTAATGGGCCCGTACACCGCATCCTGAAAATCCAGCACGCCGGGATTATTTTCTACCGTCAGCATTAAATTACGTGAATGGAAATCACGGTGAACGTAAACCTTGCCTTGCTGCAAAATGTTTTGGTTTAAAAGCGCAAACGTGTTGTTTAACACCGCTTGCTGCTCAGTGGTCAATACCGTGTCCAGCTGCTTAGCCACGTACCAATCTGGGAACAACTGCATTTCACGTGTCAATAAAGCCTCATCGTAGTCAGGCAACAATCCTGCTTTACTGGCCAACTGTAATTTTATCAAGCTGTCGGTCGCCGCCCGATACAGTGGCGCGACCGTTTGTGCATTTAATTTAGCCAAATAGGTGTCATCGCCCAAATCGCTTAGCAGTAAAAATCCTTGGGCCAGGTCTTCCGCCAACACTTGTGGCACATTAAGACCAGCGTCTAAAAAGAGTTTGGCTATCCGGATAAAAGGCCGGCAGTCTTCTTGCGGGGGAGGGGCGTCCATGGCGATCAAGCTGTGCTGACCCAAATAAGCTTGCGTTAAATGCACCCTAAAATAACGTCTAAAGCTGGCATCGGCCGACGCCGTTGTCAGAGTGTAAGGGGCTGATTTTAATACGCTATCCAGCCAAATGTTTAGTTGCTGCTGTCTGTCATCCACTTGCGGTTTATCCCATGTTATATAATGTTGCCGTCTATTGCGCTTAGGCTTAGGCCAGCAAACCGCCCTTATGGCCACAGCCTAAAATGC
Organism: Methylotenera sp.; assembly: GCA_005791685.1. GTDB lineage: Bacteria > Pseudomonadota > Gammaproteobacteria > Burkholderiales > Methylophilaceae > Methylotenera. Next base: position 3,758 of record SXVG01000097.1, read on the forward strand.
GATTTACTGATTGCCAAAAAGCCCTATTTATGAGATTTTATCATCGATAAATCCATCCTTAAAATAAAACCTCAGCCCAACACCCGTGCCCAGTTTTTTACGCCTCTTTTCACCCACCGCCATGCTCTTAACCAGCGTCGCGCCAGCATGCTAAAAATCAGTATTTTTAGCAGCTTAAGCGCCGTGTTGGTCACTTACAGCCTGCTCAGCCATGCCAATGACGCCGACTTGCCTAGCGATGCACTGCTGATTGACGGCGACAAACTTGAATTGCATATGGATAGAAAGATGCGCGCTTTGGGTCAGGCCTCCATTAGCCGCGGCCAACAAAGCATTGCTGGCGACAACATAGACTACGACCTGCAAAATGACGAGTTACATGTCACCGGTAATGTGCAAATCCGCTTGGACAATGCGCAAATTAATGGCTCGGAATTACGCTTGCAACTTTCCAGTCATCTAGGCGAATTTAAAAATGCCAGCTTTAAAATGTTGCCTGCTGAACCCAGCACTCCCGCAAAAACTCAGCACAAGCCCGCGGAAGATGCCAGCAAAACCACACTGGACTACCCCACTCAAGCACGCACAAGTTCGGCTAGCGACGTGCTCGGATCCCTTTACCTGAACACCACGTTCAGCGCAAGAAAACTAGGCTCAAATGGCCGTGGCGATGCCAAAACCGTGTTGTTTGAAGGCCAGGATGTCAAGCGCCTAAAAGAGGCGCGCTATACCACTTGCGCGCCTGGCGTAGACGACTGGTATATCAAAGCCGATGAATTAAAACTCAATAGCTACACCGAATCCGGTAGCGCCAAAAACGCTTACTTAGAAATCAAAGGCGTGCCAGTACTGTATACGCCATGGCTAAATTTTTCTTACAATGAGCAACGTAAAAGTGGTTTGCTTGCCCCCACCTACGGCACCACATCCAACAGCGGGGTGGAAATCGCCGTGCCTTACTATTGGAATATCTCGCCCAATATGGACGCCACCATCACTGCTCGCGCCTTAAGTCGCCGCGGCGTGCAATTGCAAGGCGAGTTTCGCTACTTAGAAGAACGCTTCTCAGGTGTAGACCATGTCGAATACTTGCCAGACGATGATCAAACCAGCAAAGATCGCTATTACGCCAATTTGCAGCATCGCCATGATTTTGGCCAAGGCTGGACGGCGGGCTACGATTTTGAAAAAGTATCGGACGGTCAATACTTTGCCGATTTATCCACCCTGATCACCAACACCAGCCGGGTTAATTTACCGCAACAGATTAATCTGGATTACCACGATGACACCTGGCGTTTCAATGCGCTAGCGCAGCAGTTTCAAACCCTAGATCAGACTTCTTATCCTTACCAGCGCCTGCCGCAAATGTCCCTGTTAGGCGAAAAATTTTATGGCCCGATCTATGCTCAGGCGTACAGCGAATTGGTGTTATTCAATCAAAACAATAGAGCGCCTGTCGCCGCCACCGGCATGCGGGCCACGTTCTACCCCAGCCTAAGCTGGCCCATGAACCAAGCTTACGGCTACCTAAAGCCTAAACTAGGCCTACACCACACCAGCTACAGCTTGGATAATGACCCAAACAATCATGACAGCTACCATAGAACCTTGCCCATAGCCAGTCTGGACGGCAGCTTGTTTTTTGACCGAGATTTCAACATTGCCGATAGGGCTTACACGCAAACCCTAGAACCCAGACTATTTTACCTGTACATCCCGAACGCCAATCAAGCCAATATGCCGGTGTTTGACACCAGCCAGTCTGACTTAAATTTCAGCAGCTTGTTTAGCGAAAATCAATTTAACGGCAACGATAGAATCAACAATGCCAATCAACTCAGCTTGTCTTTAACCGCACGTTTAATTGAAACCGATACCGGCACCCAACGTTTAGCAGCCACCATAGGTCAGCGTTATTATTTTAACGATCAAAAAGTAGCGCTGGATTACGCTGACAGAAGCGCATACCGAAGCAGCAACAGCTCAGACATCTTGGCCGGCCTCAACACCAATCTAAAAACCCACTGGAACTTGGATGCGTTTTGGCAGTACAACACCGACCAAGACAAATTTGTCAGCACCACCATCACCAGTCGCTACACCCCCGAACCTGGCAAATCGCTTAACTTAAGCTACAGTTACCGGCAAGACTCCATAGAACAAGTTGACCTGTCTGGGCAGTGGCCATTGGGCAAAGGTTGGTACGGCATTGCCCGCGCCAATTATTCTTTATTAGACAAACAGGTCATCGAAACGCTGGCTGGATTAGAGTATGATGCTGGTTGCTGGCAAACTAGAACGGTAGTGCATAAAATAAGCACCGCGACATCGGGTGACGTCTATGCCTTATTTTTTCAGGTGGAATTGGGTGGCATAGCGTCCATAGGCATCAACCCTATGACCGTTATCGAACGCAGCATCCCTGGCTATATGCACACAGGGCGTATCCCTGAAATTTATAAACAACCTTAACACGAGTGATTATTTTGCGCATTTCTATCCAATATTTCATCCAATCCATGGCCTTGTTGGCCGGGCTTAGCCTCGCTTCTCAGCTCAACGTGCAGGCCGCAGAAGCCGTCAAAATGGATCGCATTGTGGCCATAGTCGACCAAACCGTCGTCACCGAGCAAGAGCTGGAGAGTCGCATCGCCACGGTCACCGCGCAATTTAAAAAACAAGGCACTGAATTGCCCGCAGAGGCTATTTTACGTAAACAAATTTTAGAGCGCTTAATTACCGACACCCTGCAAATACAATACGCTGCCCAAACTGGGCTAAAAGTGGACGACACTCAGTTGGATAAAACCATAGGCCGTATCGCCGAACAAAACCAATTAAGCCTTGCTGAATTCAGCGAAGCGCTGGCTAAAGACGGCGTCAGCATGCGTAAATTCAGAGCGGATATACGCAATGAAATTACCATTGCTCGCTTACGCGAAAGAGAAGTGGATGGCCGCATTAACGTCAGCGAATCGGAAGTCGATAATTTTCTGGCCAGCCAAGCCGCCAATAATGAAAATCAAGACGAGTACGAGATTGCCCATCTGTTAATCCGCACCCCAGAAGAAGGCGCCACGGAAGACGTGCAAAAAGCCAAAACTAAAGTAGACAATGCCCTCGCTGAACTGAAAGCCGGCGTCAATTTTGCTAAAGTCTCGGCCAGCTTTTCCGATGCGCCCAACGCCTTAGAAGGCGGCAACCTTGGATGGAAAGCGGCCTCGCAAATGCCGGCCTTGTTTCTGGATGCCTTAAAAACCATGCAAGTGGGCGAGACTTCAGCCGCGCTACGCAGCCCCAATGGCTTTCATGTGCTGAAATTAATCAATAAACGGGGCGGCAATTCGCCTTTAGTCATACAGCAAACTCATGTCCGCCATATCTTAATCAAGCTCTCGGAAATTATGTCGGAAAAAGACGGCAAGCTGAAAATAGACGGCATTAAAGAACGCTTGGATAACGGTGAAAAATTTGAAGCACTGGCCAGGCAATATTCAGAAGACAGCACCGCCGCCAATGGCGGCGACTTAAATTGGCTTAACCCAGGGGACACCGTGCCTCAATTCGAAAAAGCCATGAATGAACTGAAAGATCAGCAAATCAGCCCACCGGTGCGCACCCAATTTGGCTGGCACCTTATCCAAGTGCTGGAGCGTAAAACACAAGACATGAGCAAAGAAGCGGCTAGGCTTAAAGCCCGTCAAGAAATTCGCGCTAAAAAAGCCGACGAAGCCTACCAAGATTGGCTACGCGAATTACGCGACCGCGCTTACGTGGAAATCCGGCTTGAAGATAAATTCTAATGGCTTAGCCCAGCGCTATCGCCGTTAAGCCTCCGTCAAATCGTGTCCTCTTTTTTACCTAAAATCATCCTTAGTGCTGGCGAGCCGGCCGGCATAGGCCCAGACTTATGCGTCATGTTGGCGCATCAAAAGCTGGATGCGGAACTGGTGGTCATCGCTAACGCGGCCATGCTAAAAGCCCGCGCGGCCATGCTGGGACTGAATTTGCGCATCAAGCCTTATTCAGCAAACTCCTCACAAGCCCACCTGGGTGACGGCAGTTTAAACGTGTGGGATCAAGCCCTGCCACAACCATCCCAGGCCGGCCTACTCAATGCAGGCAATAGCCAATATGTACTGGATTGTTTGGGCGCAGCCACGCGCGCTTGCCTCAATAAAGCATTCGATGCGCTGGTCACCGCCCCTGTGCATAAAGGCGTCATCAACGAGGCTGGCATCCCCTTTAGCGGCCACACGGAATTTTTAGCCGAATTAAGCAACACAGCACAAGTGGTCATGATGCTGGTGGGGGGCGATATGCGCGTAGCGCTGGCGACCACGCATTTAGCCCTGAAAGATGTGCCGGCCGCCATTACTCAGGCCAGCTTAGAGACCACCTTGCGCATATTGCAGCACGACTTAATTTCTAAGTTTGGCATCGCCGCGCCGCGCATTTTGGTGGCCGGCCTCAACCCCCACGCCGGCGAAGACGGTTATCTGGGCCGCGAAGAAATAGACATCATCAATCCTGTCTTAGAAAAACTGCGTGGCGAGGGCATGCACCTAATAGGCGCACTGCCCGCAGACACCTTGTTTGCCAAGCAGCATTTAAGCCAGGCCGATGCCGTGTTAGCCATGTACCACGACCAAGGCCTGCCCGTGCTTAAACACGCTAGCTTTGGCGCGGGCGTCAATGTGACGCTGGGCTTACCCATCATACGCACTTCGGTCGATCACGGCACCGCCTTAGATTTGGCGGGCACTGGCAAGATAGAAATAGGCAGCATGCTGGCCGCCATAGCGTTGGCCATGGCCTTAAGTCAACACAAAAAATAAGCTAAAAAAATGAAACACATTGCAAAAAAACGCTTTGGGCAAAACTTCCTCACCGACCAAGATGTCATCACAAGCTTGGTCGAGGCGGTCGCGCCACAAGCCGATGATTTAATGCTAGAAATAGGCCCAGGCTTAGGCGCGCTAACCAAGCCGCTACTGCAAAAATTAAAAAAACTGCACGTGGTGGAAGTGGACCGCGACATCATCACTTGGATGAAGGCCGAGTACGCTAAACCGGCTTACGCCAAAAGCAGCCTAGTCATACACCAAGCCGATGCCCTCAAATTTGATTTTAGTAGCCTGGGCAAAGGCTTACGCGTCACCGGCAACCTACCCTACAATATCTCCACGCCCATTTTGTTTCATCTACTGGCTAACATCACGCACATCACCGACATGCACTTTATGTTGCAAAAAGAAGTGGTGGAGCGCATGGTGGCCGCGCCATCAACAGCTGCCTACGGACGACTCAGCGTGATGCTGCAATACCACTTGCACATGGACTATTTGATTACCGTGCCACCAGACGCATTTGAGCCCGCCCCCAAAGTCGAATCGGCGTTTGTGCGTTGCCTGCCACACCGCACCCTGCCTTTTGTCGCCAAGGACGAGGCGTTGTTTGCACAAGTCGTATTGGCGGCGTTTTCACAGCGTCGCAAAACCTTGCGCAACACCCTCAAGGGTTTGCTGGCGGACGAGGGCTTTAGCGCTTTACACATAGACTCACAACTGCGTGCAGAAAATTTAAGCGTGGCCGATTTTGTCGCCATCACCAATTACCTGAGCTGATATAATAGCCGCCGTGCAGCACGGTATTTTCAACCCATTTTTTAGGACTAACTTATGCGTATCATTCTTCTAGGCGCGCCAGGTGCAGGCAAAGGCACTCAGGCCACCTACTTACGTGAAAAATTTAACAGTCCACAAATCGCCCCCGGCGACATGCTGCGCGCGGCCGTTAAGGCCGGTAGCCCCTTGGGTTTGGAAGCAAAAAGTTTCATGGACAGCGGCGGCTTGGTGCCAGATGCCGTGATTATAGGCTTAGTCAGTGAGCGCATTAAAGAAGCCGATTGTGCCCATGGCTTTTTATTCGACGGTTTCCCGCGCACCATTCCACAGGCCGAAGCCATGAAAAATGCCGAGGTAGGCATAGACTACGTGGTGGAAATTGACGTGCCCGATGCCGCCATCGTAGAGCGCATGAGTGGCCGTCGCTCACACCCGGCCAGCGGTCGCACCTACCACATCAAGTTCAACCCACCCAAAGTGGCTGGCAAAGACGATGTCAGCGGTGAAGACTTGGTGCAACGCCCAGACGATGCGGCCGAAACCGTCATGACTCGCCTCAACGTTTACCACAGCCAAACCAAACCGCTGGTCAAATACTACGCGGATTGGGCAAACAGCGGCAGCGCCGGTGCGCCTAAGCATGTGTTTGTCAACGGCTTAGGTGACATGAACGCCATACGCGATAGCATCTTTGCTGCCCTTAATTAAGCCTTAATATGGGCTGCAAGGTTCAGTTTATTTAATTTTCCATGCCGCCATTGCACGCCATGCTATTACGGGCCATGCCGGTGTTTTTCTGGCTAAGTCTAGCCCTCGTCACCGTATTGGCTTTAATGCCTGGGCCCGCTGTGCCGCATGCCTTGCTATTCTGGGATAAAGCACAGCACAGCTTAGCTTTTGCTGTACTGGCCATAAGCGGCTGCTTGGCTTTCCCCAATAACCTACGGTGCCTCTGTTTAGGCTTAATCACCCACGGCGCCGTCATAGAAATATTGCAAAGCGCCTTATGCCGCACACGCTACGGTGAGGTTTCCGACTGGCTGGCCGATGGCCTAGGCGTATTGATCGGCCTTTGGCTGTATAAAAAATGGATCCGCTACCATGCCTAAGCCTGCGTTTTTGCCTAAGCTTAAACAAACGCAAATGCGCCATTATTCATGCTAAAAATCGCATTATTAGGCCGCCAAAGGTATAATCTAGCCCATCCTTTCAATTCCAAGAAGCCTTAAATTATGCAGCAGCAGTACCCTTTCAAAGAGATAGAACTATCCGCCCAAAACGAATGGGCCAACAAACACACGTTTGCTGCCAATGAGGCCAGCGATAAACCCAAATACTATTGTTTATCCATGTTTCCCTATCCATCCGGGCGCTTGCACATGGGCCACGTACGCAACTACACCATAGGCGACGTACTGAGCCGCTTTCATAAAATGAAGGGCTATAACGTCATGCAGCCCATGGGTTGGGATGCCTTTGGTCTGCCGGCCGAAAATGCTGCTATTAAACACAATACCGCGCCAGCCAAATGGACTTATGAAAACATAGAGCACATGAAAACCCAGCTCAAACAATTGGGCTTGGGCGTGGATTGGGACAGGGAGATCGCCACCTGCACGCCGGAATACTACCGCTGGGAACAATGGTTGTTTACTGAGCTATTCAAAAAAGGCTTGATCTACAAAAAAACCGCTACGGTGAATTGGGATCCGGTAGACGGCACCGTGCTGGCCAATGAGCAAGTCATCGATGGCCGCGGTTGGCGCAGTGGCGCCCTGGTGGAAAAACGTGACATTCCTCAGTATTTCATGAAAATTACCGCTTATGCCGAAGAGTTGCTCAGCGATTTAGATCAACTCGATGGTTGGCCCGAGCAGGTTAAAACCATGCAACGCAATTGGATAGGCAAAAGCCATGGTTGCGAAGTCGAGTTCCCCATACTAGGCCAAGCCGGCACGCTGAAAGTCTACACTACCCGCCCCGACACCTTGATGGGCGCAAGCTATGTGGCGGTCGCAGCCGAACATGCCTTGGCCAGCCAAGCCGCCATGAACAACCCAGACTTGGCCGCGTTTATTGCCGAATGCAAACGTGGCAGTGTGGCTGAAGCTGACCTCGCCACCGCCGAGAAAAAAGGCATGGCCACCGGCTTATGGGTCACCCACCCGCTTAATGGCGAGACCCTACCGGTTTGGGTAGCCAATTACGTACTGGCCAGCTATGGCGAGGGTGCCGTCATGGCCGTGCCGGCGCACGATGAGCGTGATTTTGAATTCGCTAACAAATACCAACTGCCGATTAAAGCGGTGATTAAACAAAGCGACGCCGACAGCCTGCCCATGACCGAACACGGCCTATTGTTTAACTCCGGTGTATTTGATGGTTTGAATTTCGCGCAAGCGGGTGAGGCCATTGCAGCAGCACTCAAGGCCAAAAACCTAGGCCAAAAACGCAGCCAATTCCGCCTGCGCGATTGGGGCGTTTCCCGCCAACGTTACTGGGGCTGCCCCATCCCCATCGTGCATTGCGTCGGTTGCGGTGAAGTACCTGTGCCTGCCGAGCAATTGCCGGTGGTCTTGCCCGAGGACGTGGTCATGGACGGCGTCGGCTCACCCATCAAAAAAGACCCCAGCTTCTATGAAACGCCCTGCCCACAGTGCGGCGCACCGGCCACTCGTGAAACCGACACCTTGGACACCTTCTTTGAGTCGTCTTGGTATTTTGCCCGCTACGCCAGCTTTAACAGCGATCAGGCCATGCTGGATAGCCGCGCCAATTATTGGTTGCCGGTAGACCAATACGTGGGCGGCATAGAACACGCTATTTTGCATTTGCTCTACGCACGTTTTTTCAACAAACTCATGCGCGATGTCGGCTTAATTAACAACGACGAACCCTTTAGCAATTTGCTGACCCAAGGCATGGTATTAAAAGACGGTTCGAAAATGAGCAAATCCAAAGGCAACACCGTGGACCCACAAGCCTTAATCGACACCTACGGGGCCGATACCGCCAGGTTGTTCATGATGTTTGCCGCCCCACCCGAGCAAAGCTTGGAATGGGCAGACAGCGGTGTGGAAGGGGCTAATCGCTTCTTGCGTAGGCTTTGGAAAGCGGTGTACGAGCACCTAGAGCTCGGCGCCATTGCCGCCTACAGCAGTGGCGAATTGAGTGCCGAACTCAAAGCCATGCGTTTGCAATTGCACCTCACCATAGAAAAAGTAGCAGACGACTACGGTAGACGCCACAGCTTCAATACCGCCATTTCCTCGGTCATGGAACTGATGAACGCCTTAGCCAAAATGGAAGGTCAAGCGCCACTCACTCGCCAAGTGCGGCAAGAAGTCTTGCAAAATGTGGCGCTCTTGCTCTCACCCATCGTGCCGCATATATGCCAAGCGCTGTGGGCAGAACTCTGCCCCAATAGCCATATACTGGATGCGTCATGGCCGCAGGCTGACCCTGCCGCCATGGTGCAAGACACGGTGGACTACGTCATTCAAGTCAATGGTAAATTGCGTGGCAACCTGACCGTGGCCAAAACCAGCAGCAAAGACAATCTAGAAAAATTAGCCCTGGAACAGCCGTTTGTGCAAAAATTCATAGTAGCGCCCTTAGCTGTGAGGAAGATTATCGTGGTGCCGAATAAACTCATCAACGTGGTGCTGGCCTAACAAGGAAATGCGAACCGTGGCCAAGCAGCCTTTTAATAGACCACTGCAAGCCGTATGCAGCGCATTGCTATTAGCCAGCTTGTGCTTAGGCGCTTGCGGCTTTCACCCACGCGGCTTGACCGAGGTCACGTTTAAAAGCATCTTCATACAAGGCCATAGCTTGAGCATCAGCCGTGAGTTGCAGCAGACCTTCAAGAGCAATGGCATTCAAGTCATTGAAAATCAAAGCCGTGCTGCATTATTGCTGGAAATGCTTAATGAACATAATGAAAAGCACATCTTATCCCTAAGCGGCGGCGGTGCCGTTAGGGAGTACGAACTGGTTTATCAGCTTAACTTCAGAACACGGTTGCCAGGCAATCCACTATGGAGCGAGCCACAAACCGTGCTATCTAGACGCAATTTCTCATACAAGGATACGGCGCTATTAGCCAAACTGGATGAAGAAAATAAACTCAATGCCGACATGCGCAGTGAAGTCATACGTGAAGTGATGCGCAGATTATCCGCCATTAAATTGAGTCAGCCCTAGTCATGCCACTGGCCCCAGCGCAATTAGCTAAGCATTTAAATCTAGGCTTGCAATCGCTGTACTTACTGGTCGGCGACGAGCCACTGGGTCAGCGGGAGTGTTTGGACGCCATAAGACAAGCCGCCCGCTTACAAGGTTTTGATGAGCGCAATAGCTTAATGGTGGACCGCACCTTTAATTGGCAGCAAATAGCCTCTTACGGCGCCTCCATCTCCTTATTTGCCAGCCGCCGCTTATTAGAAATCAACATCCCCAACGGCAAACCTGGCATAGAAGGCGGCAAGGCCTTGCAAGCCTTAGCCAACAAAGCGCTAAGCGACACCAGCGTCGTTATTATCCTGCCTAAGTTAGAACGGGAAGCAAAAAACAGTGCGTGGTTTTCTGCCCTAGAAAAGCAAGCAGTGCTCATCAACATTGAAGAAGTGCAGGCCAGCCAACTGCCTAAGTGGATGGCGGCACGACTCGCGCTACAAGGCCAGCAAGCGAGCCCAAGCACACTGGCCTTTCTTGCCCAGCAAGTGGAGGGCAATCTACTGGCAGCCAATCAAGAAGTGCAAAAATTGGGCCTACTCTACCCAGCAGGCGAACTGAGTGATGAAGCGGTAAGGTTGGCCGTACTCAACGTTTCGCGTTACGACGCTTTTCAATTAGGCGAAGCGGTGCTCGCTGGCGACAGCCCGCGCACGGTACGGATTTTACAAGGCTTGCAAGACGAAGGCGAAAGTGCCGTGGCCGTCATGAACCCACTGATATGGGTATTGCGCCCCTTGTTAGGCATTAAGCAAGCCCAACTGCGCGGTGAAAACGTCATGCAAGCCATGACCAGTGCGCGCATATACGGTGAGCGGCAAGCTTTGGTGCAGCGTGCTTTGGGTAGATTCAGCGTACGCCAACTGGAAGCGGCTTTGCAAAAGCTAGCCGACATTGATAAAACGGCGAAAGGCGTCATGTTGGGCGATGCTTGGCTAGAGATTTCACGCCTCTGTTTCGGTTTAGCTAATCTGCGGGCACGCTAAGACTTACGCACCCGCGCCATAAAAAAGTATAATCAAGCACCAGTAAAAATCATGGGCATAAAAAGATCATGGACATAAAAAACTACATGCAGCAAATAGGTCTGGCCGCACGTGCCGCATCGCGACTGATGGCAAGTGCGGATAGCAACAGCAAAAACCAAGCCCTGCAACACATTGCAAAAGCATTGCTACGAGAAAAAGCCAGCCTCTTAGCTGCCAATCAATTGGATTTGGCTGCCGCTAGGGAAAATGGTCTGGATGAAGCCATGTTAGACCGACTCAGCATCACGGAAAAATCCATCAGCAGCATGGCAGAAGGCTTGTTGCAAATTGCCAACCTCGATGACCCCATAGGCGAAATGAGTGATTTTAAATACCGCCCTAGCGGCATACAAATAGGCAAAATGCGCGTACCGCTGGGCGTCATAGGCATCATCTATGAAGCCAGGCCCAATGTCACCGTGGATGCCGCTGGCTTGTGCATTAAATCCGGCAATGCCGCTATTTTACGTGGTGGCAGTGAAGCCATGCATTGCAATCAAGCCCTAGCAAAACTGGTGCATGCAGGCTTGGCGGCAGCGGGCTTACCCAGCACCGCCGTGCAAGTAATAGAAACCAGCGACCGCGCCGCAGTCGGTGAATTAATCACCATGAAACAGTACGTGGATGTCATCGTGCCACGCGGTGGCAAGGGCTTGATAGAACGGATTAGCAATGAGGCTAAAATTCCCGTCATCAAACATCTGGATGGCAATTGCCACGTTTATGTCGATGACGATGCCGACTTTGATAAAGCCTTAGGCATAGTAGAAAACAGCAAAACCCAGCGTTTAGGCACCTGCAACACGGCCGAATCGCTATTGATTGCTAGGTCGGTCGCCGATCGCATGTTGCCTAAAATCGCCGACATGCTCAGCCAACACGGCATAGAAATCCGTGGCTGCCCAGAGACCTGCGCCCTGGTCAAACAAGCCAAACCTGCCACAGAGGAAGATTTTTACACCGAATACTTGGCGGCGATTATTTCCTGCAAAGTGGTCAGCGGTTTGGATGAAGCCATAGCGCACATTAACCAACACTCGTCGCAGCACACCGAAGCCATTGTCACGGAAAATTACAGCAAAGCCCGACGCTTCTTACGCGAGGTGGATTCTAGCAGCGTCATGGTCAATGCCTCGACCCGCTTTGCCGATGGCTTTGAATATGGCTTAGGCGCAGAGATAGGCATTTCCACCGACAAACTGCATGCACGCGGACCGGTCGGTTTAGAAGGCTTAACTTCGCTCAAATACATCGTGTTGGGCGACGGTCAAGTCCGAGCCTAAATGGCCAACATAGGCTTGCTAGGCGGGACCTTTGACCCCATCCATTTTGGCCACTTACGCATGGCGCAGGAATTAATCGAAGCGCTTAACTTAGATACGGTTAAATTCATTCCAGCGGCCACGCCGCCACACAAAGCGCGGCCTGCGGTCGCGCCAGCGCACCGCAGCGCCATGCTGCAATTGGCCATCGCCAACAATACCGGTTTTGAGTTCGATGGGCGAGAGCTGCTCAGAGACGGCCCATCCTACAGCATAGACACCCTGCGCAGCTTACGCAGTGAATTAAACGCCCATGACAGTTTGGTGTTATTTATCGGCAGCGATGCATTTAGCCAATTTAACACTTGGCATCACTGGCAAGACATCATTTCATTGTGCCACATCGCCTTGGTGCAAAGGCCTGGGCAAGCTAAGCCGGACGGCTTGAACGAAGAGCTGCTGTCTTTTTTGCACGATCACTACACGGAAAATAGCCTGGATTTAGTGCGTGAGCCCACCGGCTTAATCACCATGCCGGCCATCACGCCCTTGGCCATTTCTTCCACCGCCATACGCGCGCAATTAAAAAACCAGCAAGCCGCGCGCTATCTGACGCCGGACTGCGTATTGGATTACATCGCACAACATCGCCTCTACCAAGGAGCTCTGCCGTGTTAAACCACTGTTCTATTCGGTCCCTAATATTAAGCCTGCTACTGGCCATGGGGTTGGCCACACCAGGCTGCGGCACCAACCCGGTCACCAAAAAAAGAGAATTGCAAATCGTCTCGGAATCGCAAGAAATCGCCATAGGCCAAAAAAATTACGCCCCCACCCGGCAAGCACAAGGTGGCGACTATACATTGGATGCAGAGTTGACCGCCTACGTGCAAAGCGTGGGCAATAAGTTGGCCGCCGTTTCCGATCGAAAATTGCCTTACGAATTTAGCATCATCAATGACTCCACGCCCAACGCTTGGGCCATGCCGGGCGGAAAAATCGCCTTTAACCGCGGCCTGCTTTATGAATTAAACAGTGAGGCCGAATTGGCCGCCGTCATGGGGCATGAAATGGTGCATGCCGCGGCCAGACACGGGGCAAAAGACATGGAGCGTGGGCTGCTCTTGCAAGGCGCCATGATAGCCGTTGGCATAGGTGCACAAGACACCGACTACGCCAACTTAATCGTCGGTGGCGCACAAGTTGGCGCACAATTGGTCAGCAGCAAATACGGCCGTGACGCAGAAAGCGAAGCCGATTTTTACGGCATGCAATACATGAAAAAAGCCGGGTACGATCCCACTGCGGCCGTGAGCTTACAAGAAACCTTTGTGCGTTTAAGTGCAGACAGAAAAAGTAATTTTATAGACGGCTTATTTGCCAGCCACCCGCCCTCACCGCAACGCGTGGCCGCCAATAAAAGCACCTTAAACCAATTAGGCGCGGGTGGCGATTTGGCTAAAGACAGTTACGCCCAAAAAGTCAGCAAACTCAAATCCACCCAAGCGGCTTATAAAGCCTATGACGATGCCGTCAAAGCGTTGGCCAACAAAGACCTAGAGAAAGCCAAAAACCTGGTTAATCAAGCCATCGCCGGCGAGCCGCGGGAAGCGAAATTTCAAGAATTACTGGCCGACATGGCTTTAATGCAAAAAAAACCGGAAGCCGCCCTAGCCTTGTATGCCAAGGCCATTGCCATGCAACCCGATTACTTTAAGCCACACATGCAAAGTGGCATCGCGCTGTTTAATATGGGTAAAAAAGCCGAAGCTGAACCTTACTTGAAGCGCGCCAACGCGCTCTTACCTACCGCCCCTGGCCATAGTTTATTGGGGCAGATTGCCGAAGAACGGGGTGAAACGGCCTTGGCCATGCAACACTACCAAGTGGCCGCCGATTCTAATTCGGCCATAGGCAAACAAGCCGGCACCAGATTGGCACGCTTAGATTTGCCGCACAACCCGGCTAAATACCTGCAAGCCAGGGTAGAAGTCGATCGTGCGGGAAGTTTGTATGCCGTGCTACAAAACAACAGCGCCTTAAACGTGCAAAAAGTTCAGTTCAAAGTCATCAAATACGAGCTTAAAACTGGACGCGTCATTAGTCGTAGCGCGCCCTTAACCATGCGAACTGGTCTTGCTAGCGGCGCTAAGGGGCAAATGGCGCTGGGCCTAAAAGTAGCCAGCCTACAAGAAGCGCAAGCGTATAAAATACTGCTGGAAGCGGCCGAAATTCAGCCCTAAATGAGACTCAAGCTGGGCGCTTAGGTCAGCTGAAACTTCGCCTCACCCTGCCAG
>SXVG01000098.1 GCA_005791685.1 Methylotenera sp.
CCTGACGAAGCCGTGGCCGTTGGTGCCGCCATTCAAGGTGGCGTGTTGCAAGGTGACGTGAAAGACGTGTTGTTATTAGACGTAACACCATTGTCACTCGGTATCGAGACTTTGGGCGGCGTGATGACCAAAGTGATCAAGAAAAACACCACGATTCCTACCAAGGCATCGCAAACCTTCTCTACCGCTGATGACAACCAAAATGCCGTGACCATACAGGTCTTGCAAGGTGAGCGTGAAAAAGCGGCAGCCAATAAATCCTTGGGCCAATTTAATTTAAGCGACATTCCACCAGCACCCCGTGGCATGCCACAAATTGAAGTGACCTTTGACATCGACGCCAACGGTATTTTGCACGTGAGCGCCAAAGACAAGGCCACCGGTAAAGAAAATAAGATCACCATCAAAGCCAACAGCGGTCTTAGCGAAGCTGAAATTCAGCAAATGGAAGAAGATGCGATTAAATACGCGGACGAGGACAAAAAATACCGAGAGTTGGTGGATGCGCGTAACGCTGCCGATGGCATGGTGCACTCCGTGAAAAAATCATTGAGTGAGCACGCTGACAAATTAGACGCCGCAGAAAAAGAAGCCATAGAAGCGGCCATTAAAGACGTGGAAGACGTATTGCAATCGGACGATAAAGAAGCGATTGAAGCCAAAACCACGGCCTTAACCGAAGCCTCACAAAAATTAGGTGAAAAGGTCTACGCCGAACAACAAGCGCAAGCTAACACCGAATCTGCCCAACAGCCAGAAGGCGAAAAAACTGTCGATGGCGACGTGGTCGATGCGGAGTTTGAAGAAGTTAAAAAAGACTAAAAAGCAGTCCTTAGTAGTTAGTCTCTAGTCGTTAGCACCCTCCCAACGGTGCTAACGACTTTTTCACTACCGACTACCGACTAACGACTAACGACTAACGACTAACGACTAACGACTAACATTATGGCAAGCAAACGAGATTATTACGAAATACTGGGCGTCAACAAAGACGCCAGCGCAGAAGACATCAAGAAGTCTTATCGCAAATTGGCGATGAAGCATCACCCTGACCGTAATCCGGACAATCCCAAAGCCGAAGAGCACTTTAAAGAGGCTAAAGAAGCCTATGAAATGTTAAGCGACGAGCAAAAACGCGCCGCTTATGACCAATACGGTCACGCCGGCGTAGAGCAAGGGGCAGGCGCCGGTGGCTTTGGTGGTGCTGGCTTTGGTGACGCGTTTGGCGACATTTTTGGTGACATCTTTGGCGGCGGTCGCTCAGGCGGGCAAGGCAATAAGGTGTTCCGTGGTGCCGATTTGCGCTACAACATGGAAGTGTCCTTAGAGGATGCCGCCAAAGGCACGGAAACCAAAATCCGTATCCCGGTGCAATCCACTTGTGAAACCTGCAATGGCTCAGGCGCACGTCCAGGCACGCAACCGGTTAGCTGCACCACCTGCGGCGGGCATGGCCAAGTGCGCATGCAACAAGGCTTTTTCTCGGTACAACAAACCTGCCCTAAATGCCACGGCAGCGGCAAAATGGTCAAAGACCCTTGCCCAACTTGCCATGGCGCAGGACGCACCAAGCAAAACAAAACCCTGTCAGTGAAAATTCCAGCCGGGGTGGACGAAGGCGACAGAATACGTTTGAGTGGCGAAGGCGAAGCCGGCGTGAACGGTGGGCCTACCGGTGATTTATACGTGGTCATCCACCTCAAAGAACACGCCATTTTCCAACGTGAAGGCGGCAATTTGCATTGCGAAATGCCGATTAGCTTCAGCAGCGCAGCCTTGGGCGGCGAAATTGAAGTGCCGACCTTGGACGGTTCGGCCAAAATGAAAATTCCAGCCGAAACGCAAACCGGTGCGGTGTTTAGATTGCGCGGCAAAGGCATCAAACCCTTGCGTCAATCCGAACACGGCGATTTGATGGTGCACGTAGTGGTGGAAACGCCGGTGAAATTAACCGAAAAACAAAAAGACTTATTACGCGAATTTGAAACCAGCACCCAAGCGGATTCAGGTAAGCACAGCCCGCGCAATAAATCTTGGATGAATAAAGTTAAAGATTTCTTTGATTAATCTCACTTAGTCGGTAGGTCGGACTTTAGTCCGACGGATTTACTGGCCACAGATGCACACGGATAAACACAGATAAGGTCTGCAGTTTGATTGATGCCTATCTGCGTTTGGCAAATGGGCTCAGGTTTTATCTGTGTTTATCCGTGTGCATCTGTGGCTAACTTTTAGGCTTCTAAACGACTGGCAATGGCGCGCAATTCTTCCGTCGCATCGGCGTACTGCTCGTAGCGCTGGCCAGCGGTTTTGGCATACCAATAGTGACTATTAGCCACGTCCCCTTCTATCTTATGCAGCACCGCGTGCAACCAATAGGCTAACGGGTCTTGGTATTGCTGCGCCAATTCATGGGCGCCATGCCAGTCATCGGCTAGGGCCAAGTGCACGGCGCTGCGTAAGTCACTGGTCAAAATAGGCCAACTTCTTTTGTCTAGGGGTCTTTTTCAACTGCGCTTCGGCCACGCTGGCGGCCGATCGATCTTGATAAGCCAAGCTGGCCAGAATTCTGACGGGTGGGTTAGCACGGGTATAACGCGCGCCTTTGCCAGATAGGTGGGCGGCATAACGGGCGTCCAGATCATTGGTAATGCCGGCGTAATAGGCGCCGTTTTTGCATTCCAACAGGTATAACACCCAGCCGCCAGCCATGCTCAATAGGTGCCGGCTTGGATGAATTCCACCTTATAACCATCCGGGTCTTCTACAAAGGCAATCACGGTGGTGCCGTGCAGCATGGGGCCGGCTTCACGCACCACTTTGCCACCGGCTTTGCGCACGGCCTCACAGGCTTTTACTGCATCGTCCACCTCTAGGGCTATGTGACCGTAGGCTTTGCCCATGTCATAGCTTTCCACACCATAGTTATAGGTGAGCTCTATGACCGTGTGCTGAGCTTCATCGCCGTAGCCAACAAAAGCCAAACTGAATTTGCCTTCGGGGAAATCGTGTTGACGTAGCACTTTCATGCCTAACACTTGCGTATAAAAAGCAATGGAGCGCTCCATATTACCTACACGGAGCATGGTGTGTAGCATGCGCATAATCGTATCCTATTATTTTGTAGCGGTTAATTGCTGGTATTTTTTGAGCAATTGCTCTTTTGTTTCCACCACCTCTGGGTTGAATGGAATGCAGTCTATCGGGCACACTTCTTGGCACTGTGGCTTGTCGTAGTGACCCACGCATTCGGTGCATAAGTTTGGGTTGATTTCGTAGATCACTTCACCCTGAAAAATGGCGTTGTTCGGGCAAGCAGGCTCGCACACGTCACAATTAATGCACTCATCGGTAATCATTAAAGCCAAAATCAGTTGCCTAATTTTTGCTTAATCGCATCGTTCACGGTTTGCGATAAGAAGGCTTGTACATCGCCGCCTAGCACCGCCACTTCGCGCACCAAGCTCGATGAGATAAACATGAATTGTTCCGATGGCGTTAAAAACAAGGTTTCAAATTGCGGGTAAAGCTTGCGGTTCATGCCGGCCAGTTGAAATTCGTATTCAAAATCCGACGCCGCACGCAAACCGCGTATGACCATTTTTGCGCCTTGGTCTTGCACAAACTGCATGAGCAAACCGCTGAACCCCACCACTTTGATATTGGCCGCCCGGCTAAACACGTCTTGCGCCATGGCCACCCGCTCTTGCAAACTGAACATGGTGTTCTTGTTGGTGCTATCGGCTACCGCAACAATCACTTGATCGAATAAATCGGCGGCGCGCCTAATCACGTCTTCGTGGCCCAAGGTAATGGGATCAAAGGTACCGGGGTATATTGCAATGCGATTTTTAGACATCATGCCACCTATTCATTTTTGGCTAATTTTAACAGATGATAAAAAACATTACCCGCTTTGCTTTGTTTAAGCACCTGCCAGCCCGCTAAAAACGGCTGACTGCCCGCCTGCTGGGCGGCATCCAAGGAAAATTCCGCTTCCACGTAAACTCGCCCATCGGCATGCAAATGTGCTGCCAACTGCGGTAACACTTGGGCTAACCAAGCTTTGTTATAGGGCGGATCGAGAAACACCAACTGAAATTTTTGGCTATTTTGTGCCAAAAACTGCAGGGCATCTTGCTGCACAATGCTGGCCGCAGCGGTTTTTAATAAAGCTTTATTGGCTTGCAGTGCGACGCAGGCAGCGCTGGAGTTTTCCACCAAGGTGACCGCGGCAGCCCCTCTAGACAAAGCTTCAAAGCCCATCACCCCGGTGCCGGCGAATAAATCCAAGCAGCTTTGCCCGGTTAAATCTTGCCCCAACCAATTAAACACGGTTTGCCTAACGCGCTCCGGTGTCGGCCGCAAGCCTTCAGCATCGGGGAATTTAATGAGGCGGCTGCGCCAAATGCCCGCGTTGATGCGCACCGTGTTGAGTTTTTTTGCTGCTGTTTTTGCCACCGTCATTCCAGCTTGGTTAGTGTGATTTACTTACCCGTCATGCCAGATTGCACCAGCATGGCGCCGATATTACTGAGTATTGGGCGCGCCCACAATCACCGTGACAAAATTTTCCGGTTTTAAGCGCCGGTTAAAAGCGTCTTTAATCTGCGCCGCCGTGACCGCCGCCACACGGTTGTTGTACTCATCCAAATAATTGAGCGGTAATTTATAAAAACCGATGACGGCCAAGTAGTCTAAAATCTTGCTGTTGCTGTCTATACGCATGGGAAAGCCACCCATAATATTGGCCTTGGCCGCTTTTAATTCGGCATCCGTCACGCCCTTGGCCAAGAAGTCCGCCAAGCTCGCCCTAACAATTTTCAAGGCCTCGTCGGCTTGTTCTTTTTTTGTTTGCAACCCGATTTGAAAAGGGCCCAACTCGGCCATGGGCATAAAGTAACTGTAGACGCTGTAGACCAAACCGCGCTTCTCCCGCACCTCCTCGGTTAGCCGTGAGACAAAGCCACCGCCACCTAAAATATAATTGCCCAAGTACAAAGGGAAAAGGTCGGGGTCGCCGCGTTTGATGCCGGGGTAACCCAATAAAATATGCGATTGCGAGGCCGGGTGGGCGATGCGTTGCGTCACCGGGGCGCCGGGGTAACTCACTTGAGCGATGGCCGGATTGGCTGGGCCAACGGGCAATCCACTGGCTAGGTTTTCGGCGATGGCCTCGGCTTGGGTGCGACTCAAATCGCCCATCATGGCAATCACGGCACCGTTTGCGCGGTAATACTGTTGGTAAAAAGCCTGCAAGTCGGCCACGCTTAATTTGGCCACCGTGGCGATTTCACCGCTCTCATCCAGGCTGTACGGATGGGCGCCATACAAAGCCGTCATGAAAGCTTTGTTGACCATGCCCTCGGGCTGGGTAGCCGATTCTTCCAAGCCTGAAATGATGCGGGCTTTTTCTCTGGCCAACACCGCGGCTGGAAAATCCGGTTTTTGTAAAATTTTTACAAACACATCCAAGGCTTGTTTTTGCTCGCGCTCACTGCTTAAGGTGCGCAATTTTAGCGCCGCCCTATCGCCATCGAATTCGCCACCCAATAGCGCACCGATGTCCGCCAATTTGTTAGCGATTACTTCGTCGCTCATGCCGGCTGCGCCCAAGGTCATCAGGTAGCGGGTGATGCCGGCCAGGCCGGATTTTTCTGCCGTATCGCGGGCACTGCCGGCGGCAAAATTGATGCTCACATCCACTATCGGCAAATCGTGGTTTTCCACAAAATACACCTCGGCACCGTTGCTGGTCTGCCAATGCTGAATGTGTACCGCTGCTTGCGCAGCAAAACTGCTTAGCAACAAGGCTAAGGACAACAGGGTTTTTTTAGCGTTTAATTGCATGGTATTTAATGCTTGTTAAGCTCATAGATAAAGACTGTTTTTAAAAACAACTAGTGCACGTGTGGCTTGCCTTTGGGCTTCGCATTCGGGTCCATGGCTTGCGGGTCTAAGGTAGCGATGGTTAAGTTGTCTGCATTCAGGTATTGCTTGGCCACCGCCTGCACTTGCTCGGCCGTGACCGCACGCAACTTGCGCGGGTAATCGTCTAAAATTTTCCAAGAAAAGCCTATGCTCTCCACCGTACCGATTTGCATGGCCTGGTAAAACATGGAATCGCGCTGATACACATCGGCGGCAATCACCGCGGCCTTCACCCTATCCAATTCTTCTGCGCTGACGCCAGACTGCTTGATTTTTTCGATTTGCTGCAATAAGGCGGCTTCCAGCTCACGCACGGTTTTGCCTACACTGGGCGTGCCGTCTAACTCAAACACGCTCAATCGACCACGCGACATAATGTCGTAAGCGGCGCTAACGTCCACGGCCAGCCGC
This sequence comes from Methylotenera sp., assembly GCA_005791685.1. GTDB lineage: Bacteria > Pseudomonadota > Gammaproteobacteria > Burkholderiales > Methylophilaceae > Methylotenera. The sequence continues at coordinate 6,343 of SXVG01000098.1, forward strand.
GTATCACGCACCAAACTTTGATTTAAGCGTGCCGCCGGATTGCCACTCAGTACCCCAGCCAACACTTCCAAGGCATAAGGCTGCCAATCTTTGTCCGCATCTTGCAGGGCAGGCACGTGATAGCCCATCAATAAATAGGCTTGCTTGGCCGAGGCCTTCACCAGCACGCGCCGTTCCCCCAATTGCGCAGGCTCCACTTGCGGTTTGCGTACTGGCAATTTTTTGGCGGCTAATTTAGCAAAATGCCGCTTGGCCAACTTATACACGTCTGATGCTTGCACGTCGCCGACCACCACCACAGTGGCATTGTTCGGCGCGTACCAGAGCGTGTACCACTCACGCGCGTCCTCATAGCTCATGTTTTCCAAATCATTCATGAAGCCTATCACTGGCCGCGAATAAGGATGGGCGCGGTAAACAGCACCTTGAAACGCTTCGTAGACCAAGGACTGCGGTTTGTCATCGGTGCGCCAACGGCGCTCTTCCATCACCACTTTAATTTCTTTATCAAACTCTTCTTTAGTCAATTGCAAATTAGCCATGCGATCGGCTTCCAATTCAAAGGCCAAGGGCAATTGCGATTTTTCCAGTTGCTGAAAATAACAGGTGTAATCGCTGCTGGTAAAGGCATTTTCCTTGCCGCCGGCGGCAGCAATCAAGCGCGAAAACTGCCCAGCTTTGACTTTTTTTGTGCCTTTAAACATCATGTGCTCCAGCACGTGAGCGACGCCGGTTTTACCGTTAACTTCGTCTATGCTGCCAGCCTTATACCAAACTTGCGACACCACCACCGGTGACCTGTGGTCTTCTTGCACGATGAGTTTTAGGCCATTATCCAAGCTAAACTCCTGCACGCTGGCGGCCAAGCTACTGATAGGCAAAAGCAACAACAACATCCATAAACTTTTAATACGCACCTTTTAACACTCCCGACTTTTATCCACGCCCACGTTAAACAACACGAATTATAACGCGCCTAAGACGATAGCCTACGCATCATTCTTAAGCAGCTCTCAAGACTGCGTGCTTATCACTTAGTTCAGGCTGCGCTACGCCTGCGGTTTTTTTTGACTGACTTAAAAGTCGCATTAAAAATTAAGCTAAAATACCGCCTATGTTCGATATCTTCAAAAAAACCAAAGCCCCCACCCCAGAGCAGGCCACCGAGCCCAGCCCAGCGCCCGCCCCAGAAAAAAGCTTGGCTTGGGGTGAACGTCTTAAAAACAGCTTAAGCAAAACACGCAAGCAATTGGGCCAGCAACTGGCCGGCCTATTTGGCGGCGGTAAAATTGATGCCGAGGTCTTTGAGGAATTAGAAACCGTGCTGCTCACCTCAGACGTGGGCGTGAATGCGACCAAAAACCTACTGAACGACATCAAAAATCGCGTTAAAGCGCAAAGTTTAGACGACACCGTGCAACTTAAAGCCGCCCTCAAAGCCGCTTTGTCTGACTTGCTCACACCCTTGGAACAAAATTTAGTCACCAGCGAACACCAGCCTTTTGTCATTATGCTGGCCGGCGTCAACGGCGCAGGCAAAACCACCAGCATAGGTAAATTAGCCCACGCTTTTCAAGCACAAGGCAAATCGGTGCTGATCGCCGCCGGCGACACTTTTAGAGCCGCTGCACGCGAGCAATTGCAAGTATGGGGCGAACGCAACAATGTGCACGTGGTGGCGCAATCCAGTGGCGACGCGGCGGCCGTAATGTTTGATGCGATCAATTCGGCCATCGCCAAAAAAATCGACATCGTCTTGGCTGACACGGCTGGTCGCTTGCCCACGCAAATGCATTTAATGGACGAAATTGCCAAGGTAAAACGGGTTATGGACAAAGCCCTGCCCGGTGCACCCCATGAAGTGTTATTGGTGCTGGACGCCAACACTGGGCAAAATGCCGTGTCGCAAGTCAAGGCCTTTGACGATGCCTTGGGCGTGACCGGCTTGGTATTAAGCAAATTAGATGGCACCGCCAAAGGTGGCGTGATTGCAGCCATAGCCGAAGCGCGGCCCATCCCCATACGTTTTATCGGCATAGGCGAAGCAATAGACGATTTACGCCCGTTTAAAGCCAGTGAATTCATCGATGCCATGCTCGATTAAGCCTCGTTTAGCGCTATAATTGCCCCATGATTAAATTTGACCATGTCACCAAGCGCTACCCCGGTAGCAACGAAGCCTTAAGCCAAGTAAGCTTTGACATAGAAGCCGGCGAATTGGTCTTTGTTACTGGCCACTCGGGGGCCGGCAAAAGCACCTTGCTCAAACTGATAGCGGCCATAGAGCGCCCAACCAGCGGCACGGTGTTAATCGCCAATCAAAACATCAGCCAATTGAAAGCCGCCGCCATTCCCTATATGCGCCGCCGCTTTGGCTTGATCTTTCAAGACCATAAACTACTCTACGACCGCAATTGCTTTGAAAACGTCATCCTGCCTTTGCACATCAATGGCATCACGGGGCTAGACGCGGCCAAGCGCGTGCGTGCCGCTTTAGATAAAGTCGGTTTGTTGCACAAAGAAAAAGCCATGCCCATCACCTTATCCGGTGGCGAGCAACAGCGCTTAGCCATTGCCCGCGCGGTAGTGAGCCGACCCTCGATATTGATAGCCGACGAGCCCACCGGTAACTTGGACTCCAGTTACGCGGCCGACATCATGGGGATATTCCAAGATTTTAATCAAGTGGGCGTCACCGTCATCGTCGCCACCCACGATGCACGCGGCATGAGCCATGCACAAAATCGCGTGCTGCATTTAGACCACGGCCAACTCAAGTCCGCCACCCCTACTGAAAGCGTTAGCCCATGATGAACTGGCTCAATCAACATGCGCAAGCCGTCAAATTAGTGTTGACGCGCATGGACAATAATAAGTTACCCACGTTTATGATTAGCTTGGTCATCGCCGTGGCCATGGCCATCCCTGGCGTGTTTTATCTAGGCGTCGAGCACTTATCCAAATTAAGCAATCACATGCAAGATGAAACCGAAATCAGCTTGTTTATCAAACTCGACGCTGGGCCCAGCACTTTAAGCGAAATTGAAGCGGCACTGGCCAAAAACCCGGCCATCAAGCAATTTAACTTGGTCAGCAAAGCCGACGCATGGGCAGGCTTAAAAGCCAAAGCCGATACCAGCAAAATCAATAGCGAAGTCAAAAACTTAGAACAAAACCCACTGCCGGATGCTTTTTTTATTCAAGCCCTGTCGACCGAGCCGGCCGCACTGGACGCCCTTAGAGCAGAATTGCAAGCCTTGCCTGGCGTCGATCAAGCGCTATTAAATGCCGAATGGGCCAAGCGCTTGGCCAGCATATTGGCCTTGGGCACCAACATCATCGTTTTCATTGCCGCCTTGCTGGCACTGGCTTTATTGGTCATCATAGGCAACACCGTGCGCATGCAGATTTTGACGCAAAAAGATGAAATCGTCGTCAGCAAGTTAATAGGCGCCACCACCCATTTTATCCGCACCCCCTTCTTGTATGCCGGCATGGTCTATGGTCTGTTTGGCGGCTTATTGGCCATGGCTATTCTGCTCTTAATCGTGCAACTGTATAACCAATCGGTCGCGCCACTGTCGCTGCTATACAGCAACGACTTCAGCCTAGACTGGTTTAACCTACCGCTCTACCTAGGCATTATCTTACTGTCCATCTTCATCGGCTGGCTGGGGTCTTTCCTGTCTGTTAGCCGCGCCATTGCTGCCATCAAAATCGATTAAATTCCGTCCCGCACTGGACTGAACTATTTAGCCTCTAGCACTCTCTGATGCAGAGTGCTAAAATAGACCTTATCGGAGGACTAAATTTTAATGACTACCGCCTTATTACCTGCGTTAACTGCCAGCGACAGCCTAGATCAGTATTCTAGAGCGATTAAGGCTTACCCTATTCTGTCTGCAGAAGAAGAGTACGCGCTGGCCGTCAAATTTAGCAAAGAAAATGATTTAGAAGCGGCGCGGCTATTGATCGTGTCGCACTTACGCTTGGTCGCCAGCATTGCGCGCGGTTACACCGGCTACGGCTTGCCACAAGCGGATTTAATCCAAGAAGGCAATCTCGGCCTGATGAAGGCAGTCAAACGCTTTGATCCAGAACGTGGGGTGCGCTTGGTGTCGTTTGCCATGCATTGGATTAAAGCGGAAATCCACGAATACATCGTGCGCAATTGGCGCTTGGTAAAAATTGCCACGACCAAAGCGCAACGCAAACTATTCTTCAATCTACGCAGCATGAAACCCGGCCTTAACAGCTTGCAAAGCAGTGAGGTGGAACACATCGCGCAGACCTTAAACGTCAAACCAGAAGAAGTGCGGGAAATGGAAGCGCGCCTTAATGGTCATGAAATTTCGCTGGAATCGACTGCGGATGATGACGACGACGATCATTACAGCCCCATCGATTACTTACGCGACGATCGTCTAGAGCCACTGGCGGCGATACAAGCCAAGCAAATTGAAGTGAATGAAACCGCCGGTTTGAGCCATGCGCTACAAAACTTAGACGACAGAAGTCGTCGCGTGGTGGAATCGCGTTGGTTGCAAGACGACGGCGGTAAAACCTTGCATGAACTGGCCGATGAATTTGGCGTGTCCGCAGAACGCATACGGCAAATCGAACAAAAAGCCATGCAAAAAATAAAAACCTCGATGCTGGCTTACCAAGCTTAAGGCTGGCTTTGTCGTGACAAAAAGGCTGCGATACGCAGCCTTTTTTGTTGGTCATAATCATCCTAATTTTGACGCCGATAAACGCAGATAAAATGCCTATCGCTCCTACATACAACCCATTCCCCAATGAATCCATCGGCCGAATGCTGTGGCTGTCACGCCGTTCTGGTATCATCTTATTTTATAAAAAAGTAAGCAGCACATGAGCAAGCAAACCCCCAGACCAACCGACATAAAACTGCACCAAGCATCGCGCTTATTGGAAATAAAATTCGATGACCACAGCGAGTGCATGCTGTCTTGCGAATTTTTACGTGTCTACTCGCCCTCCGCCGAAGTCAAAGGCCACGGCCCCGGCCAAGAAGTGCTGCAAACCGGTAAAGAACAGGTCAACATCAGCCAAATTGAAGCGGTGGGCAACTACGCGGTGAAATTGACTTTCACCGATGGCCACGACACCGGCTTGTATTCCTGGGATTATTTATACGAACTGGCGCGCAACTACGAAGCATTGTGGTTAGAGTATTTAGGTAGACTCAGCGCCGCCGGCTTAAGTCGAAGCGCATAAACGAGGTGAGGCATGGCGAACGAACAACACACCCATTTTGGTTTTAAAACGGTAGCCGAAGGCGAGAAAGCCAAAAAAGTCGGCGAGGTATTTCATTCGGTAGCGAGCAAATACGACTTGATGAATGACGTCATGTCCGCCGGCTTGCACCGCACTTGGAAACGCTTTGCCGTGGCAATCAGCGGCGTCAAAGCCGGTGACACGGTATTGGACATCGCCGGCGGTAGCGGTGATTTATCCAAACTGTTTGCCAAAAAAGTAGGGCCGCAAGGTCGCGTGATTCTTACCGACATCAATGCCTCTATGCTCAGCGTAGGCCGCGACCGCATGCTGGATGCCGGTTTAAACGTCCCAGCCCTGCAATGCGATGCAGAAAAACTGCCTTTCCCCGACGGCCATTTTGATTGCGTCATCGTCGCTTTTGGCTTGCGCAATATGACGCACAAAGACTTGGCCCTGGCAGAAATGCAACGGGTACTCAAAGTTGGCGGCCGACTGTTGGTATTGGAATTTTCTAAAGTGTGGCAACCTTTAAGCAAGCTCTATGACGTCTACTCGTTTAAGCTGCTGCCCATCATGGGCAAAATTTTTGCCAAAGACGCCGACAGTTACCAATACCTAGCCGAGTCGATACGCATGCACCCTGATCAAGAAGCGCTGAAACAGATGATGGAACAAGCGGGCTTGGCTAAAGTGGATTACTACAACTTGGCTGCCGGCGTGGTGGCCTTGCACAAAGGCTACAAAATTTAATGGCGCCCTCCCCATGCTAAAAGGCCTGTCCACCCGCTTGCTGCAACACCTGATCGCACAAAACAGTTGGGCCAATGCCTTATTGCAAGCCCATGCCGGCCAATCCGTCAAATTTAAGCTGGGCTTTTTCAGCACCAGCCTGATTATTTTAGAAGACGGCAGCTTAGCCATAGGCGGCGACAGCAAGGTGGCCGACGCCACCGTCAGCGTCACGCCCAGCTTGGCCTTGCGCTTACTAAGCGGCGACGAAGCCGCCAAACGCCTAGTGGACATCCATGGCGACACCCACTTGGCGGCGGAATTGGCCAAGGTCCTGTCCGCCATGCGCTGGGACTTTGAGGACGACGCCAGCAAACTGGTGGGTGACGTGGCGGCCCACAAAATTGGCCAGACCTTGCGTGGGGTCAAAGCCAGCAGCGTCGCTACCGGCAAGAATTTGGCGGCCATGCTCAGCGAATACTGGCAAGAGGAAATGCCACTGATAGCCAAAAAACGCCATATAGAAAAATTCAATAGCGAGGTCGACAGCTTGCGCGCTGACCTGGCCCGCTTTGAAAAAAAATTGGCCAAACTTAACCTAGACTCCAAAGGCCCTGCTGCCGCCAGCAAAAACTAATATGCGCCTATTCCGCCTGCTTTACATTATCTACATTGCGCTGCGCTTCGGCTTGGATGAATTTATTTTAGCCCAGGACAAATTCAACCCCTGGCAAACCCTCATCAACGGCGTATTTTTTTGGCGCAACAAAAGTCAGCCACGCGCGCTCAGATTGCGCTTAGCCTTAGAAACCTTGGGGCCTATTTTTGTTAAGTTTGGCCAAATGCTGTCCACCCGGCGCGATTTAATCCCACTGGACCTGGCCGATGAATTAGCCAAACTGCAAGACCAAGTGCCGCCCTTCGCCTTTGCCGAAGTGGATAAAATTATACTGGCCACCTACCAAATGCCGCTCAATCAGGTATTCGCCAGCTTTGACGAAACCGCTGTCGCCAGTGCTTCGGTGGCGCAAGTGCACTTTGCCGAATTATTGGATGGCACGCCGGTAGCGGTTAAAGTACTGCGGCCCGGTATCGCCAACGTCATTGGGCATGACATCGCCCTATTGGACACCGCCGCCTGGTTGCTGCAAGCCTTATCGGCCGAAGTGAGACGCTTAAAACCGCGTGAAGTGGTGGCCGAATTTGCCGAACACACCCACAGTGAGCTGGATCTCACCTTGGAAGCGGCCAACTGTACCAAGCTGGCGGCTAATTTCCCCGATAAAAAACTGCTGGTACCGGAAGTGCACTGGGACTGGTGCCGCCAACAAGTCATGGTCATGCAACGCATGCATGGCACACCGATTAGCAAAATGGCCTTGCTACGTGAACAAGGCATAGACATCGCCAAGCTCGCCCACGACGGCGTGGAGATTTTCTTTACCCAAGTGTTTAGGGACGGCTTTTTTCATGCCGACATGCACCCTGGCAACATCTTGGTAGCCAACAGCGGGCCAGACAAAGGCAAATACATCGCCTTGGATTTTGGCATCATGGGCACGCTAAGCGATAACGACAAATACTATTTAGCGCGCAATTTTTTAGCCTTCTTCAACCGCGATTACCGCGACGTGGCACTGGCCCACATCGAATCCGGCTGGGTGCCCCAAGACACCAACGTTGACGCTTTGGAAACCGCCGTGCGCGCCATATGCGAACCGATATTTAATAAGCCACTAAAAGACATTTCCTTTGGTCGCACGCTATTAAGCCTATTTCAAATGTCACGTAAATTTGGCGTAGTCATTCAACCGCAACTGGTCATGTTGCAAAAAACCTTGCTCAATATAGAAGGCTTGGGCCGCGATTTAGACCCCAATATCGACTTGTGGCAAAGTGCCAAACCGTTTCTAAAACGCTGGATGAGTGAGCAAATCGGCTGGCGTAGCATCGCCAAAAAACTCCGAAAAGAATTGCCGTACATGGCAAAGACTTTGCCAGAAATGCCGCGTTTGCTGCATGCTTATTTGCGTCAACAAAGCTTAGTCGAGCAAGACCAATCGCTGCATGCCACGCTGACTAAATTAATTGCCACCCAGCAGCAACAAGCGCTGTGGCAAAAACGCGTGTGTATCAGTATCGCCCTGTTGGCATCATTGGAAATACTCATATTCTTGAGTACCTTTTGGCCGCTGACCCACTGATGACCGCTTAGCGTTTTTGACAGTGCGCGCAATAAAAGGTCGAGCGCTGGCCTAAACGCATGGTTTTGATTGGGCGGCCACAAACCCGGCATGGCTCATTGGTGCGGGCATAGGCAAAGTAGCTTTGTTGAAAATAGCCGGGCAGGCCGTCTGTGCCAAAAAAATCCCGCAAACTGCTGCCACCGGCAGCAAGCGCCTCGTGCAAGGTCAGCTTAATTTCTGCCACCAACTTTTCACAACGCTTTAAGGTCAGGCTGTTAGCCGGCGTTTCCGGATGAATGCGACTACGAAACAGCGATTCGGAGGCATAGATATTGCCCACCCCTACCACCACATGGCCGTCCATGATGGCATTTTTAATGGCCAGGCTTTTGTTCGCCAGCGCACTGTGTAAATAGCGCGCATTAAAGCCGTCTTCCAGGGGCTCAGGGCCTAAGCTGGCTAGCAAGGGGTGCTCGGCCTCAACACCCTCCAACCACAATACCGCACCGAAGCGACGTGGGTCACGCAGACGCAACACCTGCCCACCCGCAAACGCCACATCAAAGTGATCGTGCTTTTCTGCTGGGTAAGCGTCATCCAACAACTGTATGCGCCCAGACATGCCTAAATGCAGTAGCAAGATGCCATGGCCGGTCTCGCCAGCAAACTCACACAAGAGGTATTTAGCGCGGCGACGGATATTGAGCAAGGTCAATGCCGGCAAGGTTTGTGGCAAATGCGTGGGGATGGGCCAGCGCAAGCGTGGATGCCGTATGCTGACGGAAGCCACCACTTGGCCGACTAGAGGCAAAAGCCCACGTCGTGTGGTTTCTACCTCTGGCAACTCAGGCATGGGCTTTATTTGCTGGGGATATTCAGCGGCGGATTGAGCATGCTGAAGCCGATATCCGATGGAAAGTGGTAGATCAAACCTTCATCCGGGCGCGCCAACAACAGGTCTGGCGACTCTTGTATCTTGTCAAAATGCACCTTGCTGCCATCGGCCAATTTGATTTCAAACGATGGGTAGGTCAGCTTGCGATCCGGCGTGTACATCTCCACCGATTTGGCTGGGTTGTGTAGCCAGGAGAAATCCAACCATTCATTCAATTCATCTTGTTGCGGTTTGGCCGTCGGGATTGAGGCTTTCCACACGCCATCCACGATATCAACTTTTAAATTAGCCGCTTGCCATTGCTCCAAACGTCCAAACTCAAAACCCACCACTTTTTCCGTGGGCTTTAACGGCGCCTTATCGATCAGCTCGACAAGCTGGGTGGCCGCCGCTTCAGCGTAACCATTGGACACCAAATACACGTTGTTTCTGTGGGCCACGTATTGCTCTTCAGTCACCGGGTTGTGCGTGCCAAAGGTGAACTCTTCCAAGTTGTCTTTATCGCGTATCAGCTTGAGTTTTAATTCTGGGTTGCTTAAGCCAAATTTCTCCAACTCAGCGCCGCTAATTTTATCGGTGGATTGTGCCGCGACTATGGATAAAATACGCTGCACCGACGCTTGATCGGCACGCATATTAACCGGCGCGGTAATGCGCCAAAAACCGTCCACTTTGGCAAAAGTCACGGCCGCTTGGGTAGGAAACTCCACGCGTATGGCGTTGAATTCTGCCAACTTATAGGTCGACAACTCCTGCGTGCTCGATTGCTCGATGCTGGCCTTAGGGCGTAAATATAAAAACGCCACCAAACCGGCCACCACACACAACAGAATTAAATTAACTAACCAACGTTTTTTCATGTATGCCTTACATAATGATTATCGCGGCGAGAGCGCCGCTCCTACCGACTACCGACTACCGACTACCAACTACCGACTACCGACTACCAACTACCAACTACCGACTGCTTTTAAGCCTTCCTACGTTTCCACCAGAAATAGAAGCCCGCTACCATCATGGCTAAAGGCAAGAAGTATTGAAAGCTGTGAAACACCGTCCAAGCCACCAAACGCCCGCTATCGGTATCCGGTATGGTCACGTTGATGTCTTTGAGTGGCATAGGCTGTATGGTGATCAGTTGATCATCCCCGGCCAACCAATTCACCATGTTCACGCCTAAATCCAAATTGCCACCGTTGGTAATAAAGGTGTTGGATAAGAAGTTGGCATTGCCCATCACCACCACGCGTTGGCCTTTTTTGCCGTAAATACGCTCCAAAGCCACGCCGATATTGATAGGGCCGCGTTTATCGGTTTTTTCATTGAATTCCGGTTTGGCATCTTTAGCCAATTTACCTGCCATCAACCAACCATTAGGCGCCACCTCGACCAAACTGCTGACTTTCCAACCGTTTTCATCGGTACCCATGGCCGTGACTTGGTGCGCTTCAGGGAACAAGGTACGCAACATAAAGTTTTTGGTAATGGCATGCTCACCGTACAGGCTAGCAAAGGACACGCGGGCATCGGCGCCGTATTGTGCAGACGCCATGTCTAGGGCTATGCCCGATGAAACCTTCATGCCCAAATACTCGGCCACGCCCTCTAAGCCACGTAAATTGTCATCGTCTAATAACCACAGTAGATTGCCACCGCTCTCTAAATAGAGTTTGATTTTTTTCGCTTCCACTTCGCTGACATTCACTTGTGGGCTGGCAATCACCAACATCGCGCCATTGCTAGGCACCGTTTGTGCCACGGTCAAATCTGGGTTGGCAAACTTAAAGCCTTTTTTCTCCAACTGTTTACCAAATTCACCGATGTCATGGTTTTTAACGCCCAGTAAATTGCGCTCACCGTGCCCGTCTAAATACATCACCGCTTGCTGATTGGTGCGCGATAAACGCACCAACAAATTAGTCATTTCTTGCTCGGCAATCGGTGGAATAATGTGCTCAGAACGTTTGTTGTACTCCACCACCACCTCACCGTCCTCTTTCACGCCGGCATCTTGCGCCAACTTAGGTTCTATCGATGGGTTAATGAATTTCAAATTAACGTTCTTTTTTTCGCGTTGGTAGCGGGCAATAAAATCTATCATGCCCTTACGGAAATTGTCGCCGCCAGAGGCATCGTCTTTGGTAGCAAACACGGTGATGTTAATCGGCTCTTTCATTTGCTTGAGCACGTTAATACTGCCTTGCGTCAGAATGTTACGGTTAGCCTGAGTGATGTCTTTAGCCACATGGTATTGGCTGGCTAGATAGCCCAGCAACACCACCAGCATTAAAAACAGCACCACAAAAAAACTGTTTTGCACTAAAAGTTGAAAACGTAATTTACGATTAATATTCATTTCATCCGACCTAAAATTTCACTGCATCAAACACGATAAAAAAGCCTTAACCACGTAAGCGGTCTGAATCCAAGCGACGTACGGTTAAGGTTAAAAAGCTGGTTATGAATAAGCCAAAATAAGCGATGTCCGCCGTATCAATCAAGCCACCGGCAAACGATTGAAAGTGCCGAGTTAAGGACAAGCTAGCCAAAGTGTTGCTGGGGTCGCCAGCAAAAAAACGGTCTAAAAACATTAAAGCAAACAGCGCGATAAAGGTCAAAATCGCCGCCACCACAGGCTGTTGGGTGATGCTGGAGAAATACAAACCCAAGGCCGAGAAGCTGGCTACCATCAACAACAAGCCTATGGAGTTGGCCACAATAAAACCAAAGTCTATGTCCGCCCAAATGTTTAAGGTAGACAACATGGCCCCTATGTACACCACCAAGATGCTTAAAAAAGCCACTAGGCCTAAAAATTTACCCATGACGATTTCGGTTAAGGACAAAGGTGCGCTGAATAGAAACGGTAGGGTTTGGTTACGGCGCTCTTCGGAAACCAAGCGCATGGATAACAATGGCACGGCAAACAGCACCATGAAGGAGGCAAAGCCGTAGACATTTTGCCCGACAAACTGGGTGACGCCGGTGCGCTCAGCCGGACGCATGGCACCCGACATCACGGCAAAATAATCGTTAACGCCATTGAGGTAATAGGTGCCAAACGAGAACATCAACAAAGCTAAAATCACCCAACCCATGGGCGAGGCAAACATACTTTTTAGTTCTTTTCTTGCTACATTAATAATCATGATGATTCCTTAAGCCCCCACTTGTTCTTGGTAAGTGAGCTGCACAAACACGTCTTCTAAACTGGTTTGATCCGGTGCAATTTGGTACAAGCCCCAACCCTTAGCCACCGCCGCTTGCACAATGGCCTCGGCCGGTGCTGCCCCTTCGGCAAAACGCACGCGCATTAAATGACCGGCCACGCTTTCGACTTCTTCCACGCCGGCTATTTTTAACAATTCGGCAGGCTTAGGTGGCTGATGCATGGCAATTAACAGCTTGTTGCCTATACGGTGTTTTTTCAACACATCGATGGCGCCATTGAACACCAATTTGCCTTTATCTATGATTTGCACGTGGTCACAAACCATTTCCACTTCCGGCAAGATGTGGGTAGAAATAATGACGCTGTGCTCGCTGCCCACCTCACGGATTAAGGCACGAATGTCTCGAATTTGTATGGGGTCTAAGCCCACGGTAGGTTCATCCAAAATCACCACCATGGGTTTATGGATGATGGCCTGGGCAATGCCCACGCGCTGTTGGTAACCATTGGATAAATTCTCTATCAAGCGCTTGCTCATGTGACCTAAACCGCAACGCTCTTTGGCCAACTCCACCGCTTTTTTAATGTGCGCGCCACTGACCCTATGTAATCTGGCGGCGATGGTTAAGTATTCATCCACCGTCAACTCTTTATATAAGGGGCGCATTTCTGGCAAATAGCCTATCAAGGCCTTGGCTTCTTTAGGATTTTCCATCATGTCTATGCCGCAGATTTTGACGCTGCCGTTACTCGGTGCCAAATTGCCGGTCAACATTTTCATGGTGGTGGATTTACCCGCACCGTTAGGCCCTAGAAAACCCAGCACCTGACCTTTGCTTAAATTAAAACTGACATTGCTGACGGCTTCTCTGCCACCATAAAGGCGCGTAAGACCAATGGCCTCGACTGTAAAATCATTCATAGTCACTCAATTCAAAAAACACATTACAAAAAATAATGCTTACAAAACCCATGCTAGGCAATGCTGGCTTATTATTAGGGGAATGGCTAAACAGAAAATTTCTGGTGCGATTAATAACCCACGCGTAATTATGTGTGAACTTGCGTCAACTGTCACGCACTAAGAAATCAAGCTTATAATAGCCACTGTTTATTTAAAGCGGATTTAC